>DATFCF010000542.1:0-2179 GCA_035253445.1 Mycobacterium sp. | reverse complement strand
CGGCGGACCAGAAAACCTCGTTGTGGACGATGTCGAAAGACCCACGCCGCGGTCGGGCAACGTCCTCGTCGAGGTCGAAGCGGCGGGTCTGAACTTTTGGGACATCATCGAGCGCCAAGGCCGGCTCCCGGATCAGCCACCGCCACCCACGCGTGCGGGCGTAGAAGGAGCCGGGACCGTGGTCGCTGTGGCACCCGGTATCACAGAGCCAGCCGTCGGGGACCGGGTGATGTGGGCGCATATTCCGGGAAGTCATGCGCAACTGGTCGAGGTGCCGGCCGTGGAGACCATGCCCCTGCCGCCATGGTTGAGCGCAGTCGATGCGGCTGCGGTTTGTGTGCAAGGGCTCACGGCGCACTATCTTGCGAACTCGCTGCGCATAACGGCGGCCGGCGACAGCGCGCTGGTCTGGGCGGCAGCCGGCGGCGTCGGCCGGCTTCTCACACAAATGCTCGCTGCGAAGGGCGTACGAGTCGTCGCAGCGATATCCAGCGAGGCCAAGGCTGAGGCGGCGTTGGCTGCCGGCGCCGAGCGCGCCGTGCTCTACCCCGAAGTCAAGGCCGTCGTCGATGAGCTGACGGGCGGTGCTGGCGTTGACGTGGTCTTCGATGGTGTCGGCGCTCCGACGTTCGACACGAGTCTTGCCAGCGTTCGCCGCCGCGGAATGCTTGTTGTCTACGGGAACGCGGGGGGCATGCTGCCGCCGGTGGATCTGCGCCGTTTCTTCACCGCAGGCTCGGTGCACTTTGTCCGCCCGGGGCTGGCTCATTTCGTCGCGTCTCGCGAGGAGCTTCTCTATCGCGCGAAAGAACTGTTTTCGGCGATTCAGCGCGGCGAGGTGACGGTCCGGGTCGACGCCAAGTACCCGCTCAGCGATATCTGTGATGCCCATCAGGCGCTTGAGTCTCGCGCGATCGTCGGCAAGGTCGTCCTGCTCCCCCAACAAGGGGGCTAGCGCATGGGACCGTCCGCCCTCAGTGAATTGAGGCCTGCCACGAAGCGAAGCCGGAGTCCCGCAAAGACGTCAACAGGCTGGCTGCTCAGAGACCTCCAAATCGCGCTGAAGGCTGGCGGCAGCCGCCGCGACCCGAGCTGACGAACGTTTGACCGCAGAGCTGTTCCAGGCTCCGACGCATCCGATGGCGGCCGTGAAACCCCCGCGAACCTTGAAGGCCGCGGCGACCCCGGCGGTGCCCAAATGGAACTCCTCGTGGGAGACGGCCACACCCTGGCTCGCAACGCACTCAAGGTGGCGTCGAATCAGCACAGGATGAACGATCGTCCGCCGGGTAATTGCGGGCAGCACGCCTGGCCCAAGGAGTTTGTCCCGCTGTTCACGATCCAGACTTGCTGCGATGGCCTTACCGACCGCCGTGCAATGCAACGGCACTGCAACACCGATAAGCGGTACCGAGCGGAGATCCTGTGTGAACAGCCCGTCGATTATCAGTGCCTTTCCGCCGGTCAGAACGGCCAAGTCCGACGCCCCGGTTTCGCGCTGGAGCTCCAGCAGGTACGGCATGGCCGCCACGCGGACCTCTCTGATGATCGGGTTAGCGTTGGCCAGCGCGAACAGTTTTGTGCCGATTGAGAAGCCATCTGCTGTGCGCTCGAGCATTCCGAGTTCGACGAGCTTCCAGCACATGCGGTGCACGGTGGTCTTCGCCAAACCTGTCTCAACGACGAGTTCCATCATCGTCAGTGGCCGTTTTATGGCTGCGCAGGCCTCGAGGACCACCAGGATGCGTTGCGCGACGGGATCCCGCGTCTGCAGTGGGCCCGCGTTGGCCCCCTCGGGATTAGCCATCAACATTGTTGCTCCTCCACACCGCTATCAGGGTTGCAGCCTGTCAGACCAATCGCCGGCGTGTCGTTCGTTTCGCCGATTCACAATCTGCCGCGGCCGTCCCCGTCTGTTACACAGATCACCCACCATAATCCTCGATTTTCGAAAATCAAGCCGCGATGGATCAGACCAGGTGGAGGCGTTTGACCCTGGCGGGCAGCCATACTTCCGGCACATGTGGGGTTGCGGTGTTTAGACGAAGAGGTCGGGTGTGAGGTCGTGTTCGTTGGTGCCGTTGTGGGCGTAGTGGGACAGGTCGGTGATTCCTGCTGCGCGTAGGACGTCGGCGTCGATGTAGCAGGTGCCGTTGCCGGCGGTGCGGGGTTGGGTGAG
>DATFCF010000541.1:0-7008 GCA_035253445.1 Mycobacterium sp. | reverse complement strand
GGCATTTGCCGGTGGACAGGCTGACCAGACCCGGAACCTTCAGTGCGATCGGCACGTGGACGTCCGTGTAATGAGCATCGAATGCCGCCGGGTCGACGGGCTGGTGGTAACAAACTGAAACTCGGAACATGTTTGGCGCCTAACTGTTTGAGCTATCGGGCTGTTTGGCGACCAGTGTGAGCACGTCATAGGTCGCGACCGGTGCCTCGTCCTGGTTGGTGACCACCGCATCCCACCGAACCTCGCCGTAGTCGGCAGACAGTCGTGGCGTCACTTGCTTGGCGGTCAGGGTGACGGTCAGCGCGTCACCGGCTTTGACCGGGGTCAGGAAGCGCAGTCCGTCCACACCGAAGTTCGCCAGCACCGGCCCTGGGTTGGGTTCGACGAACAGACCAGCGGCCAGCGACACCACGAGATACCCGTGCGCGACGATGCCGCCGAACAGCGGATTGGCCGCGGCCGCCTCCGGATCGGTGTGAGCGTAGAAGGTGTCGCCGGTGAACTCGGCGAAGTGGTCGATGTCCTCGAGCGTTACGACGCGCGGGCCGCCGACGATCGTGTCGCCAATCTGCAGTTCTTCCAGATGCTTCCGGAACGGGTGCACCTCGGTGCGCTGGCGGGCGGCGCCTGTTGTCCAGCGGCCGGTGATAGCTGTCATGGTGTCCGGGTCGGCTTGTACCGCGGTCCGCTGCATGAAGTGCAGCACGCCGCGGATACCGCCGAGTTCCTCGCCGCCGCCGGCCCGGCCGGGGCCGCCGTGGACAAGGGTGGGCAGCGGTGAGCCGTGCCCGGTGGACTCCTTGGCGTCGGTGCGGTTGAGCACCAGGATCCGGCCGTGGTGTGGTGCGGCCCCCAACACCACTCGGCGCGCGACCTGCGGATCGTTGGTGACCAGCGAGCCGACCAGGCTGCCCTGGCCCCGGGCCGCCAGTTGTACGGCGTCGTCGACATCGCGGTAACCGATGACGGTGCTGACCGGTCCGAATGCTTCGACGTCATGAATCGCGGCGGCGCCGGAATCAGATGCCTGCAACAACAGGGGAGGCAGGAAGGCGCCACGCACCGGGTCGGCGCCTTCGATGGAGAAGTTGTCGGGGTCACCGCTGACCAGGACGGCGGCGTCGCGCAGACTTTTCAGCGAACGCAGCACTTCGTCACGCTGGGCGATGCTGGCAAGTGAACCCATGCGTACGGTGTCGATATCCGGGTTGCCCACCACGATCTTGGCCAGTCGCGCGGCCGTAGCCTCCACGACATCGCCGACGAGGGACTCGGGGACCAGGGCACGACGGATCGCCGTGCATTTCTGGCCGGCTTTTGCGGTCATCTCGGTGACCAATTGCTTTACGTACAAGTCGAATTCAGGGGTGTCGGGGGTGGCGTCCGGGCCCAGAATCGAGCAGTTCAAGGAGTCCGCCTCGGCGTTGAACCGAACGCCGCCCTCGACCACGTTGGGATGGGTGCGCAGTTTGGCGGCGGTGGAAGCCGACCCGGTGAAGACCACGGTGTCCTGGGTGCCGAGGTGGTCGATCACGCCCCGCGGACTCGCGCACAGCAGTTGCACTGCGCCCTCGGGCAGTAGATTGGACTCGACCATGACTCGGAAAACCGCTTCGGTGAGATAAGCGGTTTGATGCGCGGGTTTGACGATCGAGGGCACGCCCGCCAGGAACGCCGGCGCCAACTTCTCGAGCATTCCCCACACCGGGAAGTTGAATGCGTTGATCTGCACGGCAACTCCCGTTCGGGAGGTGTAGATGTGCTGACCGACGAAAGTCCCTGACCGACTGAGCTTCTCGATGCCGCCGTCGAGATAGATGATGTCGTTCGGCAGCTCGCGGGTGCCCTTGCTGGCATAGCTGAGCAGCGTGCCGAATCCGCCGTCGACGTCGACGGCCGAGTCGCGCAGCGTGGCGCCGGTGGCCTTCGACAACGGGTAGAACTCGTCCTTGCGGCTCATCAGCAGCTTGCCGAGCGCCTTCAGGATGCTGGCGCGCTGGTGGAATGTCAGTTCGCGTAGCGCCGGTCCACCGATATCCCGGCCGTACGCGATCATCGCGGCGGCATCGACGCCTGCGGTCGTGAACCGGGCGATCTCGTCGCCGGTGACAGCGTTGGCCAGCGGTGCGCTGTCCCCGTCCGGGGTAAGCCACTTGCCGGACACATAACTCTGCAGCACGGATGTCATGTCAGCGCTCCTTACCAACCGTCCATTCGTTCGGGAATTACTGTTGCAGCGCGACGCCGTCGCCGTCAAGTGGCGGCGGCGGAATGTTAGCGCGTCAGTCGTCCCGGGAAGACCCGGCGCGGAGTCCGTCGAAGACCATCGTCGCCACCGAGTCGGCGAGCCTGTCGGCGTCGAGCTCTCGTTGTGGGCGGTACCACTCAATGAGTGAGTTCACCGTGCCGAAGATAAGGCGGCTGGTCAGTGCGGGGTCGACACCCGGGCGGATGCTGCCTTCGTCGCAGGCGTCTTGGACCAGCTGGCCGACGATGTGGTCGAACTCGCGGCGGCGGGCCAGCGCGCGTCGTTCCACCGTGGTGTTACCGCGAACCCGCAGGAGCAGCGTCACGTAGGGAAGTTCGGCTACGAGCACGTGGATGCTGCGCCGGACAAGGTTTTCCAGGCGGGCGATGGCCGGACCGGTAGTCGTGTCGGGCTGCGCGGCCGCGGTGAACAATCCGTCGAGCGCGCGATCGAGTGCCAGGCGCAGCAGTTCGTCCTTGCCCGAGACGTGATGGTAGATGGACGACTTGCTGATTCCGAGCCGGGCCGACAAGTGCTCCATCGACGTGCCGTCGTAGCCACGCTGGTTGAACACGCTGACCGCGACGGCAAGCAACGAGTCCAAGTCGTAGCCCGGACGGCCGACTCGGCCCTTGGGGCGCGTTCGCGGTGCGGCCATGGCGCTAATCATCGCATCGCGGGCCGCTGATACCGGGCCGCCCTTGATTATCTACCGAAAGTTCGGTTATCAATGTGACGTCAGTCGCGGATGGTCCACGGTTGAGGAGGAACGTGATGGCTGAAGTTTCGACGGCCCCAGTGGCATATTCGGTCGACGGCGGTGTCGCCGCAATCAGGCTCAACCGTCCTGAAGCGTCGAATGCCCTGAATCGAGCGACCAAGGAAATGCTCTTGCAGGCACTGACGGCTGTCAGCTCCGACGGTTCGGTGCGGGCGGTGCTACTGAGCGCATCGGGCCGGAACTTTTGTGTCGGCCAGGACCTCGCCGAGCATGTCGAGGGGCTGCGCGCGGACCCCAGTCACGCCATGGACACGGTGCGCGAGCACTACAACCCCATCGTCGCCGCGCTGCACGACATCGAGGTGCCGATCGTCGCGGCCATCAACGGCGCGTGCGTGGGCGCCGGCCTGGGGCTGGCATTGGCTGCCGACATCCGTATCGCCGCCAGCGGCGCCAAGTTCAGCACCGCCTTTACCGGTATCGGGCTGGCTGCCGATTCTGCGTTGTCGGGGTCGTTGGCGAAGCTGGTCGGTGCTGGCCGGGCGGCCGCCCTGTTCATGCTCGGCGACACCGTCGACGCCCCCACGGCACAAGCCTGGGGGCTGGTCAATCGCGTCGTCGCCGACGCGGAGCTCACCGGCGCCGCGGCCGACGTGGCCGGCCGGCTTGCCGCCGGACCCACCGCCGCTTACAAGGCGGTGAAGGCCCTGCTGGAAGTCAACGCCGACGCCCCGCTGTCACAGGTTCTCGATAGGGAAGCCGAGGCTCAGGAGCGCCTCGGGATCTCGACCGACCACACGGCAGCCGTCGAAGCGTTTCTGGCCAAGACGCGTCCGGTGTTCGTCGGCCACTAATCGGTAGGGACTTGTGTCTCGCACCGCGATGTTGCAGAATTTGATAACCGATCGTTCGGTCGGTAATTAGGGAGGCCCTCTAATGACTGTGAGCAATACCGGGATGCAAGTTGCGGATGTCAACCTTGCTGAGCTGGAACGCGACTTCGACCACACCGTCGACGCGGGGCAGCGGATCGAGCCGCGGGACTGGATGCCCGATGGATATCGCAAGACCCTGATCCGCCAGATCGCTCAGCACGCGCATTCGGAGATCATCGGTATGCAGCCGGAGGGCAACTGGCTGACGCGGGCACCGTCGTTGCGCCGCAAGGCGATCTTGATGGCAAAGGTCCAGGACGAGGCGGGCCACGGCCTGTATCTGTACTCGGCAGCCGAGACACTCGGGGCCGACCGCGCCGACCTGACCGTCAAGCTGATCACGGGTGCCCAGAAGTATTCGTCGATCTTCAACTACCCGACACTCACTTACGCCGACGTCGGCGTGATCGGCTGGCTGGTCGACGGCGCGGCGATCTGCAACCAAGTTCCGTTGTGCCGCAGCTCCTACGGCCCGTACGCGCGGGCCATGATCCGGATCTGCAAGGAGGAGTCGTTTCATCAACGCCAGGGCTACGAGCTGTTGATGACGCTGATGTCCGGCACCGAAGAGCAGCGCGCGATGGTGCAGGAATCGGTTGACCGGTGGTGGTGGCCCTCGCTGATGATGTTCGGACCGCCAGACGACGACTCGCCCAACACCGAGCAGTCGATGGCGTGGGGGATCAAGCGAAACACCAACGACGACCTACGCCAGCGGTTCGTTGACATGTCGGTGCCGCAGGCACAAGCACTCGGCGTAACGCTGCCCGACCCGGAACTGGTCTGGAACGAACAGCGTCAAGCCCATGACTTCGGCGCCCCGGACTGGGATGAGTTCGCCAATGTCATCAAAGGGCGGGGCCCGTGCAACGCCGAGCGGATAGCCAACCGCAAGCGCGCCCACGACCAAGGGGCCTGGGTTCGCGAAGCCGCTACCGCCTTCGCCGCGAAGAGCCGGACGATTGACGGAGGAAATTGATGAGTGACAACGGCTTTACCTCAATCGCCGCAGACTGGCCGCTGTACGAGGTCTTCGTCCGTGGCAAGCGGGGTCTGAATCACGTGCACGTCGGATCGCTGCACGCCGCCGATGATCAGATGGCCTTGCGGCATGCCCGAGATGTCTACACCCGGCGCAACGAGGGTGTGAGCATCTGGGTAGTGCCGTCGACGGCCATCGTCGCTTCCAGCCCTGTCGAGAAGGATCCGTTCTTCGCCCCGAGCGGTGACAAGGTGTACCGCCACCCCACCTTCTACGACATTCCCGACAACGTTCCCCATATGTGATCGGTGACCGAAGAATCGAAGGATGCCCGCATGACTGATCACGATTCCGCCTACGCCGGGCTCGTCGACGCCGATGAGCACGACCAGTGGGCCTTCGGCACGAGCTTTGACGACCCGCTGGCTGGTGTCGACACCACCTTGGCAGAGGGAATCGACGGCACCGACCTCGCCGCCTACTGCCTGATGCTCGGCGACGATGCACTGATCGCTGCCCAGCGGCTCGCACAGTGGTGCGCCAATGCCCCGGAGCTGGAAGAAGAAGTGGCGTTGGCCAACGTCGGGTTGGACCTGCTCGGGCAGGCGCGTCTGCTGCTCGCCCGTGCTGCTGCCGCCGACGACTCGATCGTGCCGGCGCTTCCGGCAGGTTCGCCGGTTCCCGCCGAGGATGCGTTGGCCTTCTTCCGCGACGAGGCCCAGTTCCGTTGTGTGCGTCTGGTCGAACTCGACAACGGCGACTTCGCGAACAGCATCGTGCGGCTGCTCGTATTCGCCACCTACCGGCTGAGCATCCTTGAACGGCTTCGTACCTCTCGCGATCCCGTGCTGGCCGCTGTCGCGGCCAAAGGAGTAAAAGAGGTCACCTATCACCGCGACTATGCGGCGCGCTGGGTGGTCACCCTGGCCGGTGGGACCGAAGAATCCCGTCGACGCACCCAAGCCGCCTTCACCCAGATCTGGCCGTATGTCGATGAACTGTTCCGACCCATCGCCGTAGAGCAACGCCTCGCCAAAGCCGGCGCCGCTACCGAATCAGATACGGTCCGAAGCGAATTCGATGCAATCATGACGCAGGTCCTGCACGCGTGCGACCTGCCGGAGCCCGCCACGCCGGCCGTGGCCGCGGTGGCCGGGCGCGCCGGTCGAGACGGCATCCATACCGAAGCCTTCGGGCATCTGCTCGCCGAGATGCAATCACTGGCCCGTGCTCATCCGATGGGTCGGTGGTGATCGCATGACGGTCGCAACGTCGTCTCGCCTGCAGCAGGCCCAGAATGTGGCCGCTGGGGTCACCGACCCCGAGATGCCGATGCTCACCCTCGCTGACCTGGGGGTGTTGCGAAGTGTCGGTCAGGACTCCGACGGCACCATCGTCGTCACCATCACTCCCACCTACTCGGGTTGTCCTGCGATGGCCACTATCCGGGCCGACCTGCGCCATGCACTGACTCGGGCCGGCTTCGACGACATCGACGTGCGCACGGCGCTTTCGCCGGCATGGAGTTCCGACTGGATCAGTCCGAATGGTCGACGCAAACTCGCGCAGCACGGCATTGCCCCGCCCACTGCTGCACCCGTCCACGCAGCAGGGCCGGTGCCTCTCACCCTGAGCCCCCGCGGGCAGGTCGTTCGATGCCCCCGCTGCCATTCCCCCCACACCCAGCTCACCTCCGAGTTCGGCGCGACTGCATGCAAGTCCCTGCATCGCTGTCAGTCGTGCAGCGAACCGTTCGAACGGATCAAGGAGATCTGAATGACCGCAGCTCCTGTCACGGCGCCGACTGGGAAAACGGTACGCCGCAAGCCATTCCACAAACTTCGAATCCAGTCCGTCGACCGGCTGTGTGATGACGCGGCCGCGATCACCTTCGACGTCCCCGCTGATCTCACCGCCGAGTTCGCATTCAAACCCGGCCAGTCGCTGACGGTGCGACGGACTGTCGACGGGGCGGAGCAGCGCCGAAGCTACTCGATCTGCTCGCCGATGGGTGGTCCGCCGCGGATCGGTGTCCGGCAGGTGCCCGGCGGGGCGGTTTCTGGGTGGCTGATCCATGACGTCGCTGCCGGTGACGAGCTCGAAGTTCAACCACCCTCCGGCA
>DATFCF010000540.1:0-7618 GCA_035253445.1 Mycobacterium sp. | reverse complement strand
AGCAACATCGACAATTCGCCAACGCACTGGATTCACTGATCACCGCATCAGCACCGGAGGGGCACACGTCCCACGTCTCGTCCTGCGCCTCGCAGAGCGTGGTCTCCAGCGATCCTGCCGCACGCTTCAATTCGCACGCCTAGATGAATCGGGTGGCTCGCCACCCGTGGCAACCGCTTCCTCACGGCGTCTGCAAAAGGTCAGCCGGCTCAGCGAGCCTGCCGAGCGCGGCGGTTGCGGCGGCGACCGCCGGTGATACCAGGTGCGTCATGGCCCCGGGACCTTGGCGCCCCTCGAAATTGCGATTCGATGTGGAGGCGCTTCGTTGTCCAGGCAACAGGTGATCCGGATTCATTCCGGGACACATCGAGCAGCCGGGTGCTCTCCATTGCGCGCCGGCCTGCACGAAAATGTCGGCGAGACCTTCTTTTTCGGCCTGAGCTTTGACGCGCATCGAGCCGGGTACGACGAGCATCCGTGTGGAGGGCGCAATCCGGCGGCCGCGCAGAATATCGGCCGCCTCACGCAGATCCTCGAGCCGACCATTCGTACATGAGCCCAGAAACACCACGTCGATGTCGACGGTCTTGAGCGGGGTGCCCGGTGACAGGCGCATGTACGTCATCGCATGCTCGGCCGCCGCTCGCTCCGCTGAGTGGTCCCGCCCGGGAAGCGCCGGCACCGAACCGCGCAGCGGCACGCTCTGCGCTGGGGTCGTGCCCCATGTCACCCACGGACTGACTCGGCTGGCGTTGATGACGATTTCTTCATCGAAGTCGGCGTGATCGTCCGTGCGCAGCCGCTTCCAATAGTCGACAGCAGCGTCCCAGTCGCTGCCGACGGGACTGCCAGCTCGCCCGTAGAGGTACTCGAACGTGACGTCATCGGGTGCGATTAGCCCCGCCTTCGCCCCCCATTCGATCGACATGTTGCACAACGTCATTCGGCCCTCCATGGTGAGGCGATCAATCGCCTCACCGCGGTATTCGACGACAGCGCCCTGACCGCCTGCGGCGCCGACAATCGAGATAAGGTGAAGGGCAAGGTCTTTGGCGGACACGCCGGTGCGCAGCGCTCCCCGCACTGTCACCGCGATGTCTTTGGGTCTGACTTGCCGTAGCGTCTGGGTGGCCAGAACGTGTTCGACTTCGCTGGTGCCAATGCCAAAGGCGAGTGCACCGAAGGCACCGTGGGTGGCGGTGTGGGAATCTCCGCACACAATGGTCATTCCCGGCTGCGACAGACCCTGCTCCGGCGCGATGACGTGCACGATGCCCTGCCGCGAATCACCCAAGGAATAGAGCGGAATGCCGAACTCCGCGGCGTTGCGGCGCAGCGCTTCAATCTGCCGGCGTGACATCGGGTCTGCGATTGGTCGGTCGATGTCGATCGTGGGAACGTTGTGATCCTCGGTGGCCAGCGTCAGATCTGGGCGGCGCACGGTGCGTCCGGCCGCACGCAGCCCATCGAATGCCTGCGGTGACGTAACCTCGTGCAGAATGTGCAGATCGACGTAGAGCAAATCGGATCCATGTAGGTCCGATGCCACGGCGTGCTCGTCCCAGATCTTCTGGACGAGGGTCCGGCGCGGAGCCATCAGGTCGCGATTTCCCGCCGAGCACGCTGCTCACGTGCCTTGACGAGGGCCACCAGCGTCGAGTTGACCGGCGTCGGTATCGACAGTGGAGTTCCGTACAGCGGCACTGCGCCGTTGATCACGTCGATCTCGCTGATCCGTCCGGCTTCAACATCCTGCAGAGCCGACGGTTTCGCGTTCGGCATCGCGGCTCCGAATTCCTCAATCAACCGGACCGGATCCTCGAAGGCTAGGGCGATACCAAGCGCTTGGGCCACAGCCCACGCCTCAAGTGCCGCGCTGCGGCTCACCGACGCCATCCCTGGATCGGCGGCGATCTCGCCCACGGTCATTCCCGTGACGGCGGCTGGACCGCTGTAGGCGACGTTGCAGATCAGTTTCTGCCACTGCAGCGGCCTGATGTCGGCGACTGCCGACACCTCGAAGCCAGCCTGTCGCCATAGGCGCGCGACCGACTGCACCTCACTGATTGGAAGTGCGCCATACGGCCCGAATGTCATGGCCCTCATGGCGTTGTGGCGGACGTGACCAGGGGCCACAATCTGCGCTCCGAATCCGCTAGCGACCCCGATCGCCAACCGCTCGGGCGGAATTGCCTCTGCGACGCGTTCTGCGGTACCGAGCCCGTTTTGGATCGTCAGCACGCTGGTGTGTGGACCGATCATCGACCTCGACTGGTGAGCGGCGTCTGGGGCAACTGCGGCTTTCACCGCCAAGACCACCAGATCCATCTGCTCATCAGGCGGTGTGGGCATCGCGCGCGGATGCGCGACCTGGACACCGGCGGGCCCGTGCACATGCAGCCCGCCGGACTGAATGGCCGCCAGGTGCGCGGGATTGCGCTCCACCACCACCACCTCGTCTGCGACGCGCGCCAGATGGGTGGTGTAGATGGATCCCATTGCGCCGCAACCGACAACCGCAATTTTCACGCCGAGCTCCTAGGCAAGTATGTGTTCGATGTGTGGCACCAGATCGGTCTTCGCTTCCAGGCCAAATCCCGGGCGGTCCCCTGCCCGGATGCGTCCGTTGACGACGCTGATGTCTGGGCTGTACCCGCCGAACGGTGCGAACACCCCGGGGTAGGCCTCACATCCTCCCAGCCCCAGACCGGTGACGATGTGGAGGTTGATCAAATGCCCGCCGTGCGGGTAGGCCCAGCGCCGATCGAATCCATAGGCCTCCAACGTGTCGATCATCTTCACGTACTCGCTCAGCCCGTAACTGAGACCGGCGTCCATCTGAAACACGTCCTGTTCTGGCCGCAGGCCGCCGTAGCGGAGCAGATTTTCGACGTCGCGCCGAGAGAACAGGTTCTCCCCTGTTGCGATCGGCCCGTCGTAAACGTCATGCAGCGCAGCGGTGGTGTCGTAGTCGAGCGGATCGCACGGCTCTTCGTACCAACGCAAGCCAAGACCGGCGATCGCTTTCCCGAAGCGCAGCGCCGCATCGCGACCGAACCGACCGTTGGCGTCGACGGCGACCAAGGCGGGATCGCCCACGGCTGCGACTGCCTGATCAATTCGTCGAAGGTCGTCCTCGACGCCCATGGCGCCCACCTTGATCTTGACGAAGGAATAGCCCGCACGCATGTACCCCTCGAGCTCACCGGTGAGCGCACCGGCTGCGCTCGCTGGTCCGTAGTAGCCGCCGGCGGCGTACACCTCGACGTCGTGGACGGGAGTTGCGCGCGTAAATGAGCGAGAGACGGTGGCGTGAGCCGGTTCATCGGCCAACTTGGCCTTGAGGTCCCAGCAGGCCAGTTCGATCGCGGCGGCTGCAGCGGCTCGATCACCATGTCCCCCTGGCTTCTCATCACGCATCAGCTGCGACAGCACTCGGCCGGGATCGATTTCGCCACGGTCATCGACGATCTCGTCGGACGCAGCCGCTAGCAGTCGCGGTATCAACCGATGCTTCATGATCCCGCGCTGGGCGAACCGGCCAATCGAGTTAAACGCAACCCCCGCAACCGGTTTGCCGTTACGAGTGACGTCACTGATCACCGCGACCAACGAGACGTCGTGAGTTGCAAAGCTGATGACCGCGTTGGCGGGCCCGCCAACCAACGAGACGGTCAGCTCGCGTACTTCCGTTATTCGCATCGCTCCCCTAAAAGGTACGGACCTTATGAGAGTAACGTACATCGCGGCCTAGGGCTCGGTCACAGGGACTCCTATACTCACCAGCAGCGACAGACCGGTAGGTGCGGAGGTTCGGTGTCAACACCCCGATACGCCACCTTGGCTGAGACCCTCGCAAAGAGCATCGCCGAGGGAGCACTGCCGATCGGGACCCAACTGCCGCGAGAAACCGAGCTCGCGCGTGTGCATCAAGTCAGCCGCGCCACCGTGCGCTCGGCCATGCTGGTTCTGGAACAGCAGGGATTGGTGTCCCGAACCAGGAAGCGTGGCACCATCGTCGAGGCGGCCGCGCCAGCACCGAGGTACCGCAACACCATTGAGTCGGTACACGATCTGGTGCAATACGCACACCACACCCGGCGACTGGTGAAAGACATTCGCGAGGTCGCCTGTCCCGCCGACATCTCGCGGCGCACGGGGTGGACCACCGGTCGGCCGATCGTCGCGGCAACGCTGGTCAGAGAAACAGCGCCGCCCCAGCGAAGTGCCATCGCCTGGACCCGCGCCTTCATTGACACGACACTGACCGACGAGCTCGCGGCGGCGATCATCACCGAACAGGGGTTGCTCAGTGATCTGATCTCGCCCCTCATCGGGCGCTTCACCCAATCGGTCGACCAGGTGATTACTGCAGGCTGCATGGACGCCGAAGTCGCACATGTTCTGCACGGCGACCCGGGACAGCCCGCCCTGCTGATCGAACGTCTTTACCGCGACGCCACACGTTCACCGTTCCTCTACACCCACAGCACGCACGCGCACAACCAGTTCGAATACCGATCGTCGCTTCGACTTCGGCGCGACGACAACGCGGGTTGACCGCACACTCAAGAGTCCGTGGCCACGCCCTTCGACGCAGACCGCCGTCCAGTTGACCCCGTTGCAGTATCATCGTGATAACAAAAACGCCGCTCACGACAGAAATCCCCACCTCTATCGGAGAGCTGCAGCGCAGCAATATCTTGCGCGGGTGTGATGGTCCACGTTTGAAGGAAACCGATGCCAAAGATTGTCGATCCCGAAGAGCGGCGGACAGCGATTATCCGTGCCGCGTACCGGGTGATCGCCCGCGCCGGCTTCGACGGTGCCACGCTGCGCTCGATAGCAGAAGAGGCCGGCTTCACCACCGGGGTCATCGGGCATTACTTCCGGAGCAAGGATCACGTCCTCGAGGCCAGCTTGAAACGATCAGTCGACGACGCGTTCCAGCGCATTGCACACGCCACGGATTCAAAGGACGGGCTTGCCGCCGTACGCGCGGCGGTGGCCCAGGTTCTGCCAGATGATCCGCAGTTGGCAATCGAGTGGGCCGTGTGGCTTTCCTTCTGGGGCCGCAGCATCGGCAACGACAGCCTGGTCAAGGAACACCGAATGCGCTACGAGGAGTGGCACGGTGTCCTATCGAAATTCTTCCGCCAGGCCGTCGAGCTCGGCGAGGTACGAGACGACCTCAAACCAGCCGAATGCGCCGATCTCGTCGTGGGCGTCCTGTACGGGATCGGCGTTCACACCGTCGTCAACGGCATGCGGCCCAAGAAGCAACGCGCGATGGTCGACCTTCTTCTAACGTCACTGACAACCCGGCGCTAGCGCACGGGGCGCGTGCCAGCGCCGGATCTGAAGTCGTCAGCTGGGGCCAACCCATTCGTCCCAATGCACGATCTCGTCGCCGATAGTGGTGCTGTCGCCGTGTCCGGTGCAGACGACAGTATCGGCGGGTAGCTTGCCGCGCTTGCCACTGATCGAGTTGAGGATCGTGGGAAAGTGCGAGTAGGACCGTCCGGTCGCACCCGGCCCGCCCCGGAACAGGGTGTCACCGGAAAACACCGCGCCCAGTTCTGGGGCAACGGTGATGTGGTCGTTGTGGGCGTGGGTGCAGACCACCGCGACCACGTTTCGGCCTGCGATGGCGTCGACGATGGGCACGGCGGTGTGGGCGGCGTCGAACACCACGACGTCGGAGTCGTCGCCGACGATCCAGATGTTGTTGTCGACTTCCCAACTGCCGCCGTCGAGTTCGAAGGTGCCGTGGGTGACGACGCGATGGATGGGGTTCGCGGTCACTTGAGCACCACCACCGAGCGCAACACTTCGCCACCATGCATCCTGCGGAAGGCCTCTTCGATGTCCTCTAGTCCGATGCGTTCGGTGACGAACTTCTCCAGGGGCAGCCGGCCCTGCAGGTACAGGTTGATCAGGGTCGGGAAGTCGCGTTCGGGCAGGCAGTCGCCGTACCAGGAAGACTTCAGCGCACCGCCGCGGGAGAAGAAGTCCACCAGCGGCATATCCACTGTCATCTCGGGCGTGGGAACGCCGACCAGCACAACGGTTCCGGCTAGATCACGGGCGTAGAACGCCTGCTCATATGTCGCGGGGCGCCCGACGGCGTCAATCACAACATCGGCGCCGAAGCCGTCGGTGAGGTCCCGGATCGACTTGACGACGTCGGCATCAGCGGCATTGATGGTGTGGGTGGCGCCGAACTCACGCGCCCAGGCGAGTTTCTGTTCATCCATGTCGACGGCGATGATTTTCTTCGCCCCGACCAACGAAGCGCCCGCGATCGCGGCGTCACCGACACCGCCACAGCCGATCACCGCGACGGTGTCGTCGCGGGTGACGGCTGCGGTGTTGATCGCCGCGCCGATGCCGGCCATCACTCCGCAGCCCAGTAGCCCCGCCACGGCAGGGTCGGCGGACGGGTCGACCTTGGTGCACTGGCCTTGGTGGACAAGCGTTTTGTCGGCGAAGGCGCCGATACCCAACGCCGGGCTCAACTCCGTGCCATCGGTCAGCGTCATTTTGTTGTCGGCGTTGTGGGTGTCGAAACACAGGTGCGGGCGGCCGCGTTTGCAGGCGCGGCACTGGCCACACACGGCGCGCCAGTTGAGGATGACGAAGTCACCGGGTTCGACAGCGCTGACCCCCTCGCCGATCGATTCGACGGTGCCGGCCGCTTCGTGCCCGAGCAGAAACGGGTACGCGTCGTTGATACCGCCCTCGCGGTAGGTCAGGTCGGTATGACATACCCCGCAGGTGAGCACGTCGACGATCACTTCGCCGGGTCCCGGGTCGGGGATCACCACGTCCACGACTTCGACAGGTTGGTTCTTCGTGCGTGAAATCACGCCGCGCACAGTCTGACTCATGGGGTCACAGCGTAAGGGCCGGAGAGTTCGAAAGCCAGGTGTTTACATCATCACTATGATGTCATAAAGTGACGCATCACTCATCGACGATGAGGCCAACCAGAGGTTGACAAGGCGGGATTCACGATGGCACCTACCTCAACGTTCCGACACGACAACGCCCGACCGTGGGTGGGCCAGCTCCACCGGCGCTCGGCGTCCGGGGACCACCCGCACGATGGTCCACGAGGAGCTCCCCTCGGCAGAACGCGCGCTCACGCAACCTCGGGAAATCGCAGGTCCCACACCTGAGTTGGGCCCTATCGCCCAAGTTATTCGACGAGTCTCAACCGTTTCCAGCCCTTACATAACCCTTACCTAGAAGGAGCAGTCCTTGTCCTCCACCACAGACGTAGAGTCCTTCAGCAACGATCCAACATCGATCAGTGGATTTCACCCCGCATTGACGCGTTGGAATCCGCTTGAGCCAGCCCAACTGGCAAACCCGTATCCGACGTACGCCCAGGCGCGTCGCGAGGCGCCGATCTTCTATAGCCAGTTCTTCGGTGGCTGGGTGGTAACCCGATACGACGACATTCAAACCGTCGTCAAGGACACCAAGACTTTCTCGAACAGCGGGTCGCTGGGTCCGGCGATCGTTCCCGACGAGGCCCGTCATCTGCTACCCAATGGCTATCCATGGGCGTACCCAAGTCTGGAGAACAACGATCCGCCCTCCCATACCAGGA
>DATFCF010000539.1:0-6723 GCA_035253445.1 Mycobacterium sp. | reverse complement strand
CCGTTGAACTCGCCGATGTCGCCGCCGTCACCGCCTGGCCCGCCTGTCGCGCCGACCCCGCCGTCGCCGCCTTGGCCGCCGGCCCCGCCATTACCGCCGGAGCCGAACAGCAAACCCCCGTTGCCACCGGCTCCCCCGGCGCCGCCACCGGCGCCCGCGCCGCCTGTGCTGCCGGTGCCGCCGGTACCACCGGTCCCCGCATTACCCCCCTGGCCGCTGCCGTCGAACCCGCCGAATCCGTCGCCTAAACCGTTGGCGTTGCCGATGTTTCCGCCTGGGCCACCCGCGCCGCCACCGGGGCCACCGTCACCGCCGTCGCCCGCGTTGCCGCCCTGACCGGTGCCGCCAGTGCCTCTACCGTTCCAGTCGCCGATGTTGCCGCCTGCGCCACCCGCCCCGCCGCCGGAGCCGCCATCACCGCCGTCGCCCGCGTTGCCACCCTGACCGGTGCCGCCACCGGTGCCGTGACCGTTGCGGTCGCCGATGTTGCCGCCGGCCCCGCCGTTTTGGTTGGGCCCGCCGGGCGTGCCGTCTGCGGCGTCGGCGCCGACGCCGTTGGCGCCATTGTCGTCGCCGAGGCTGCTTCCATTTCCGGCAGTGCCGCCCGGGGTGGACGGGTTGACCCCGGCCGCGCCGTCGAACCCGGCCCCGCCGGCCCCTCCGGCGCCGCCGTTCCCAATCAGCAGGCCGCCGTTGCCGCCGTTGCCGCCGTCCGCGCCCAATGCGCCGTTTCCGCCCGCACCGCCGTTGCCGAAAAGTCCTGCGCTGCCGCCGTTTCCACCGGTCTCCCCGGGATGGATCCCGTCACCACCTCGGCCGCCGTTGCCGAAGAGCAGGCCGCCGCGGCCGCCGTTCTGGCCGGCATCACCATCAGCGCCATTGCCGATCAGCAGCCCGCCATTCTCGCCGGGCTCGTCGCCGTTGCTGATGAAGATGGCGATCGCGGCCCCGAGGAGACTGCCGATGGCATCGACGGAAGTCGCTTGCGCCATCACCGGACTGGCCGCGACCAACATCACCGGCCCACTAGAGGCGGTGGCAGCTGCCTGGCTCGCCGACCCACCGCCATCCGGGGATGCCGCGGTCAGCGCCGCGCGCGGGGAATACCGAGAGGGCGAGCCCCCACCAGTCTGCGTCACAGCCGATTGCGCAAAGCCGCTGGGGGCCAGCATATTCTGGCCCGACACCGCTACAATCGCACTTCCACCGCCTGTCGGCACAGTGGCACTGATACCGCCCGGGGCGGCACCACCGGCGGGCAGGCCGCGGCTGAAGGTTCCCAACACCGTCAGCTGTGGCGCGCCGCCCGCGGCGTAGAGGCTGTTCGGTGTGGCCAGCGCAGCCAATACGAGCGACGACGACGGCGTGACGGACGACGCCGGCTTCGGCGCTGTCGCCGTTGGTGTTTCACCGCCCGGCACCGCGCCGGCCGCGGCCAGCACACCCGCAGCCAACGCGGCGGCGATCGCGGTTTTCTGCTTGCTCGGCTTGGCGTGCCCGGCACTGGCCACTACCTGATCCTTCCTACCCACCGTGACGACTCCCACGTAACGCGAAGCCGCGGTTGCGAGTTCGCGATGTGCTTTCCAGCAACCTAAGTGCGTTGCGGCCGACCGACTGGAGTAGTCAACTACCCCTATTTCGCCGAGAGGACTACCCCAACACGGCAAGCACGTCTCGTACCCATCGGCAATTGGCTCGCTCCGACTTACCCTGGTGCGGGCGAGCCCACGCTCGCGGCCGCATTCGTCCAGCCGCCGACCTACTGAGCGTCAATCGCGCGACCCGCGACTCCTCAACTTGCTTACGTCCCCGCCAATTTTCGGTTCTGCTTGAAGAGGGAAGTAGGACGCCTGTACCGGTTAGAATTCGCCGGTGATCCGCCCGTGGCCCCTGGTCGGGCGATCCGAGGAGCTTGCGGTGATCGCCGAGGCCACCCGGGCGACCGGTGAGCGCGCCCGCGGGATCGTGTTATCCGGCGCCGCCGGTGTCGGCAAGACCCGGGTAGCCCGGGAGGCCGTCGCGGGCTGCAGCGCTCGAAGTGCGCGCCCGCATTGGATCATCGGGACCGCATCGGCACGTAGCGTCCCGCTGGGCGCCTTCGCCGACATCGCCAGCGACTTCGGCCCCGACCCCCTGCGCCGGGTACGTGAGGTCATCGACGGGCTCATCGGCAGCTCCCAACGCCACGAGGTGGTCGTCGGGGTCGACGACGCGCATCTACTCGATGACCTGTCCGCGTTCACCGTTCACCAGCTCGTCGCACGCCGACTGGCCACCGTGATACTGACCATCCGCTCGGGAGAATCGCCTCCGGACGCGATCACGGCGATCTGGGCCGAACAGCATCTGGAACGCATCGAGCTGCAACCGCTTTCGCTGGCCGAAACTACCCAGCTGCTGGAACACGCGCTTGACGGAACGGTGCACTCCTTTAGCGCACAACGGCTTTGGCAGTACACCCAGGGCAACGCGCTATACCTGCATCACCTGCTCGACAGCGAAGTGGGCGCCGGCCACATCGTGCGACGGTCAGGTGTGTGGATCTGGGACGGCCAGCCCGCGCTCTCATCCACCCTCGCCGAGCTCGTCGAGGCGCGCATCGCCCAGGCACCCCAACGGGTCCGCGAGGTTCTCGACGCCCTCGCCGTCGCCGAACCGTTGGATGCCGACGTCCTATCGGCCGTCGCCGATCCCGACGCGCTGAGCGAGGCCGAATCACTCGGCCTGATATTCGTCGACTCCAGCACGCGACCGCCGTCGGTACGGCTGGCGCACCCCATGCTTGGCGAGGTTCGCCGCACCGGCTCACTACGGCTGCGTCGACTGCGCGGGCGCATCGCCACCGAACTCGCCCGCAAGAGCGGGACTGATCCGCGGGATCAGGTACGCCGCGCAATGCTCACCGTCGAATCTGATCTCGTACCCGACCTACAACTTCTCAACGGCGCCACCTGGGCCGCGATGCAACTACTCGATCTGAGGCTGGCCGAAACGCTGGCGGAGCGGGCCGTTACCGCCGGCAGCGGCATAGCGGCCAAGTTCACCCACGTCATGGCGCTCACCTGGCAAGAGCGCGGACATGACGCGGAGCGCGTCCTCGCCGAACTCGCCGACCAAACCTCCGGCCCGCTGCGGGTGCAGATTGCGCTGCTTCGCGCACTCAACTTCGCGGTGATTCTCGGTCAAACGTCAAACGCCGAAGCCGAACTCGATGAGGAAGTGCCCGCCGACGATGACGCCGCTGCGGGCCTCGCCTCGGCCCTGCGCGCATTAGTCGAGGTGGTGCGCGGTCACGCCGGAGCCGCTGTCGACCGAGCCAGGACCAACCTCGCCGGACCACCCGCCAACGACCTCGCACACATGCTGTCGATCTTTGCTTTGGTGCAAGGCCTTGGCGAACTTGGCCGCGTCGATGAGATCGAGTCCGCTGCGGACAGGGGCTACCGGCTCGCCGACGAGTCCGCGGAAGTGTCGCACCTGCGGGTTCCGCTGGCGTTCCTGCACGCCTATGCCTATCGGCCCGCGGGTGCGCTGACACAACTGGACGCCACGATCGCCCGGATCCGCCGCGACACGTTTGACGTTCCGTTCGAGGGATCGTGGCATGTTGCCGAATCATGGCATGCGTTTGTCGCCGGCTTGTCGGCGATGAATCGGGGCGATCTGGCTGAAGCGCAGCGCCTCTGCCAAGAATCGCTGGCCGATGTCGGCAGCGACCACAGCGGACGCATGCGGAAACGATTCGCGCGACTGTGGTTGGCGACGGTCGCGGCCATGGCCGGCAGAGCCGCGGATGCCCGACGGGAGTTCACGCCAATCGAGCAGTGGGACGCCGATCCGGACGCTCGCGGATGGCACGCAGAAAAGTCGATCGCCCAGGCCTGGGTGTGCGCCGCTGAAGGTGCTGTATCGCAGGCGATTTCGATCGCCCGTGACGCGGCGGCACAGGAACGCCAGCTCGGTCGGCCCGCGTGGGAGGTCTTGCTGCTGCAGACGGCGACACAGTTCGGCGACCCGACGACCGCCCCGAGGCTGGCCGAGTTGGCGGACCACGTTCAAGGCCCCCGCGCACCAGCCGCGACGGCCCACGCCGCCGCACGCGCGACGGACTGCGGCGATGGACTCCTCGAGGCGTCACGCCAATACGAGGCATTCGGCGATCGGATTGCCGCCGCCGACGCCGCCGCCCAGGCCGTCATCGCCTATCAAAGCGCAGGGTTGCGTGGTACGGCATTGAGCGCCTCGGCCACCGTCGAACGCCTGGCGGCCGAATGCCAAGGCGCCCAGACCCCGGCGATACGCGCCGCGACAACGCCGCAACCGTTCACCGCCCGTCAGCGCGAAATCATATCCCTTGCCGCACAAGGATTATCGAACAGTCAGATTGCCGACAGACTGGCCATGTCGACCCGCTCGATCGAAGGCCACCTCTTCCGCGCGTGCCAGCGCGTCGGAGCCCGCAGCCGAGACGACCTGATCTCGATCCTGCGCGGGTCCTAGGAGCGGTCCCGTGGGCAGTGTCAAAATTCCCACCCGAAACGCCAGGCAAGCGCCGCCCAGATCCAGAAGCTAACGCCGATCACGAGAACGAGTGGATCGAACGGCGGAAGGCACGCGACCACGGCGAGCAACAACCCAAGCACCAACGGCGCTCGCCAGGTCCAGGGCCGGCCGCCATGCTCACGGAGCTCCCCCCGGAAGGCGAGAATGTGGCCGAAGATTGTCTTCGGCGTGGATTCGTCCGAATGCCTGAGGTGCCGGGGTTCCAGATCGGTTGTGGCGCTGAAGTCCTGTGCGGGGCCCTGCCCCCGATCGACCATTAACCATTGCCCTGTACGGCGGGTCAATTCGATCTCGACGCGGCCAAGAAACTCATCGACCTCGTCTTCGTTGTATCCCCGCCTTCCAATCGGCGGCTTGGAGAACGTGACATTGCGGATATCCGCTGGGGTAACACCACCACTTACCGCCGGATCCCGCAGCGTCGCCTCGATATGCTCGAGATAACCGTCGACCTCGTCTTCGTTGTAACCGGATTTTCCCCTGGCCGGCTTCGAGAAAGCCACATTGTGGACATCTTCTGGAGTGACTCCGGAACCTTGTCCTAGACGTTGCGGCCCCGCGACGTGCCTCTGCTCGGCCAACCGGCGCTCTAGAGCCGCGATGCGCAGTTCCGGATCGTCCTGGTTCACAATCTCATCCCTCCGGCACTCGACCCCCGACCGGTCGCCCGCGACGAACTGGTCGTTCCACGACGACAACATAAAGCGGTCGCCAGCGTGTGGCTGAGGTAGTCAACTACCCCAGTTCTAGTGGGACAACGCCGATATGTGCTTGCGTGAAGGGGCAAGCTGCGCGTCTGTGCCAGTTAGAATTTGCCGGTGATCCGCGATTGGCCACTGGTCGGGCGATCCGAAGAGTTTGCGATGATCGCCGAAGCCACGCGGGCGATCGATGACCGCGCCAGGGGGATCGTGTTATCCGGCGCCGCCGGTGTCGGCAAGACGCGACTGGCACGCGAAGCCGTCGCTGTGTGTGGTCCGCGGAGCGCGCACCGGCACTGGATCGTGGGTACAGCATCTGCACGCAGCGTCCCGCTGGGCGCCTTCGCCGACATCGCCAGCGACTTCGGCCCCGACCCCCTGCGAAGGGTCCGCGAGGTGATTGACGGACTCATCGGTTCCCGGCATGGCGAGGTCGTCGTCGGTGTCGACGACGCGCATCTCTTGGATGACCTATCGGCCTTCGCGGTTCACCAGCTCGTCACGCGGAGGCTGGCCACAGTTGTTCTGACAATCCGCTCCGGCGAATCCCCGCCCGACGCCATCACGGCGATCTGGAAGGATCATCATCTGGAACGTCTTGAGCTGCAACCGTTGTCGCTGGATGAGACAGCACGCCTGGTCGAGCATGTGCTCGACGGACCCGTGCACTCTCTGTGTGCACGACGGTTGTGGCAGTACACCCAAGGCAACGCCCTGTATCTGCGTCACCTCCTCGAAAACGAAGTTAGCGCGGGACGCATCGCGCGCCTGTCAGATATGTGGCTGTGGGACGGACAGCCCGAGCTATCCCCCACACTCGCCGAGCTCGTCGAAGCCCGTATCGCCCGCGCACCTCGCCCGGTCCGTGACGTGCTCGACGCCCTCGCCGTCACCGAACCGTTGGCGACCGACATCCTGGAGGCGGTCACTGATCCCGATGCACTGGCCGAGGCCGAGTCCCTCGGTTTGGTGCGCATCGACTCCGATGTGCTGCCTGCGGCGGCACGGTTGGCGCACCCCATGTTTGGCGAGGTTCGCCGCACCAGCTCCGTGCGGCTGCATCAACTGCGCGCGCGCATCGCGACCGAACTGGCCCGAAAAGGCTCGACCGATCCCCGAGACGTGGTGCGCCGTGCGGTATTAGCCCTCGAATCCGACCACGCGCCAGCTGCAGAACTGCTGCTCGCCTCCGCAGCCGCCATGGAATTACTGGATCTACGGCTTGCCGAAGCCCTGGCCGAGCGCGCGGTCGCCGCGGGCGGCGGCGCTGAGGCCAAGATCGCGCACGCCACCGCGATCACGTGGCAAGAGCGCGGCACGGATGCGGAGAACATTCTCGCCGAGCTCGCCAGTGCAACATCGGGCCCAGTGCAGACTCAGGTCGCCCTACTGCGCGCAGTGAATTTCGCGGCCACACTCGGTCAACCTGCCAGCGCCGAACGCGAACTCGCGGTGC
>DATFCF010000538.1:0-2520 GCA_035253445.1 Mycobacterium sp. | reverse complement strand
CAGCACGGCCTTCTGCATCGAAGGATGCAGGTAGCCGACCTCAATCTGCACTTCCAGCGACCGCTCCAGCGTCATCGACGCCAGACGAGCCAATGGATCCTTGTCCAGAAAGCGCCGCTCGGCTACCGGCTTCGGCGCCTTGATGTAGATCGCGGGCTGCAGGGTCTGGATATTGGACCACAGCGCATTGAACTTTGACCCACCTAAAACCTTGCCGTCCTGGTCATACACCGGATCATCACGGTAACGTTTCACGATCTTCCGGGCGCGGGTCTCCCACTCCTTGAATCCGTCATCCAGGTACATGCCGAGCTGGTCGGTCCAATACTTGACGACAGACGCGGCGTCCTTGTCCTCCTCGCCTTGGTCTGGTCCGGTTTGCGGGGTTTCGTCGGCCATCAGATCAGTTCACCATCGACATCAGCATGCCCGGCGTTGCGATCAGCGGGCGCCCATGCACAATTCCACCCACTGGCGCATCTCCTGTCGTGGCAGCACCATCGAGTGTTGCGCTTTGCGCCTCCAAGGCGCCGTTGACTTCAATTCCGAACGAAACCGCGCCGTCGAGCGAGGCCGACTGCGATATCAGGTCGCCAAATACTGTTACGATAACGCCGGCAGAGCCTGACAGGCTCGCGGACTGGCTGACGAGATCGCCACTCGCGTCTACGCCTGCCGAGCCAACGCCCACGCCATCGACTGCGCTGACACCGGCTGAATTGCCGATGGCCTCGAATAAGGCTGCTCCCACTCCCGCCACAGTGGCAGCGCCGCCTGCTGTGCCAACTGACTCGTTGAGGGCCGCGCCTACACCGACAACGACGGCGGCACCGGATGATGCCCCAACGGCTTCCGCAGCGGCGGCACCAACACCTGATACCGTCGAAACGCCAGCCGATGAACCGACGCCTGCAACGGTCGCCGCTCCCACGCCGGCTACCGAGCTAACGCCGGACGATGCACCAACCGATTGCAGTAGGGCCTGGCCGACGCCCGTAGCCGTTCCGGCTCCAGCCGATGATCCTACCGCAGCAGCAGCGGCCCGGCCCACACCAGCGACCGAAGAAACACCACTGGAAGAACCTACCGCAGCCTTGGCAGCAGCACCAACGCCGGTTGCTGTGCCCGAGCCAGAAGAAGAGCCTACGCCATCTCCCCCACCCCCGCCGGCTGCATCGAAGGCGGCGGCGACGAGTGCAAAACCGGTCGAAAGCGTGATGCCGACGTTTTGTGTCAGAAGGCCAGTAACGCCCGTCCAAGACCCAGACGAACCAGCCATGGCAAAGGCAACAACATCGCCACCAGCGCCAACATTGATTGTGCCAGAGCCGCCCGCGCCGTTTACAATCGATGCTGACGGTGTTGCGCTTGATGCGCCCGTCAGTGCCACCACGCCATTTGAAATAGCGGTGTCGCTGGAAGCGAAGTTAATAACTACGTTTCCGCTGGTGCCAGTAGGAACGACCGCGGAGAGAATATAACCCGCTGCTCCCGATCCGGTGCGGACCGCAGTAACGCCACCAATCGTTGCTGAATTTATGGTAGCGTTGGACGAGATTCCGACTACTTCAACGGCGAGTACTCGGCCCGCGAAGGCCGCACCGAAAGACAGGCCGGTAATAGTCGAGGTTGTTCCTGTCGAGCCGACCCCTAGCGTGCTATCAACAAGCGCCGACGTAACCGCCATTAGACCCTCACCTCAAAGGTCTCAGCCGAGCGCAGCGTCTCGCGCTTCCAGGATGCGCCTGCGGATTTCTTCCGAATCGTTGATGCTCACGCCATCGGCCAAGGCCTGCGTCACGGCATCGGACATGGCCTTTTCAAGCTTTGCCCGAAGCTCCACGTTCATGCTGACGCTGGTGGCCGTGCCGACTGCGGAAACGACCACGTTTTCTTCATCGGCCATGTCAGGATTCCGTGATGGTCGAGGCCGTGGTCAGGGAAGGCGTGACGCCCGCGCTCACCGAGATATTCGGCGTGACCGTTCCCGAATAGAGCATCGCGTTGCCGGTGCCAGTCCCCACGCTGAAATACGTGATAGTGTTTGAGCCCGCCGAGCATGCGCCGAACGTTATCGCACCAACCGGCGACGTGCTGGCCGAGGAACTGGCCGTCCAGCCCGAAGTCGTGCGAACCACATTCACTCGGGCATACCCGGTATAGTTCGCCTCGCTGGTCGATTGCGTGCCGCTCACGCCAGGATCAGCCGTATGCAGTGCGACCGTAATGTTGGCAGTCGGCGATGCCGCGTTATCGGCTATCTGCGCCCAAGCTGTGGCGTTGAAAATCAGCTTGAGCAGGTTGTTTGAGCAGGCGGTAGGTTTGCCCATATCGTCTCTCTTAGGTTGGTGATTACGGCGGGGCGGTATAGGTCAGCGACGTAAGCGTGCAGTCCTGCCCATTGGCGATTGAGGTATTTGACACCTCGATATCCCCGCCTCCGCCTACTCCGGTGACTGAGCAGAAGACGCTGGGCGTGCCGGCCCGGTTGGTGATCTGACCGAGGTCGGCAGTCCCATC
>DATFCF010000537.1:0-3563 GCA_035253445.1 Mycobacterium sp. | reverse complement strand
CTGGTGGGAGACGCCGGCATGGCGAGCCACGTCCGTGATCCTGGGTCGTCGCGTATGGACGTCGGTCTGAGTCATCTTCCGAACCTCACAACCAGATCTTGCCACAGAGCGTGATCGTTCACTATCCTTTGTACACATCTGGTTCGGTGCGGCCAGGCGGGTTTGCCCCCCGGCCGGACGTGGGCTCTCGTTACTGGACGCGCACCATCACGGCTGACTCTGGCGCCGATAATGGCCCTGCTGCGGCGTGAGTCGCGTGCCTAATACCAACCGGAACGCGACCGGGTCAGCTGCCAGGCAGGGTCCACGGAACCATCCACAGGACCGTGCCCGGTGCGGGTGGCGGCACGCGAGTGAACAACCCTCCCATCGCGAGGAGCCGGCCCAGTGACGCCGGGCATGAGCACCCAGCTGATACGCGCCAGCGGGAGCGAGCCGCGGTTGACACAAAAGTGATCGTTCACTACACTTCCTTTTGGTTACACAAAGTCACCTGATGGCCGTCCGGGCCCTTCCACTCGGTCCCGCGACCGCTAGTGAAGCGACCCCTTGCGCCCGGCACTGCTATCAACCTTGGGAAAGCGACGATGCCTCCTACCTCGAAGAGTCCCCTCAGCTGCATCACCGCCCAGCGAGACGGCGGGCGGACAGTGGCCTCGTCCGGCGAGCGAACGATCCTCGCCTGCGCTGAGGCCGAGGAGCCGGCCGTGCGCCGCGCCGTGGAGGATCTCGCCAATGACCTACACCGCGTGTGCGGTGCACAGGCCGTCCTTTCGTCGACCGATGGCAACGCACACATCATCGCGGGGACGATCGGCCGGTCGCCCCTCATCGACGCAGCCATCGAGGCAGGTCGGCTGGACGTCTCTCCGCTACGCGATGAGGATGGGAACCTTCGCTGGGAATCCTTTCTGATCACCATGGTCGACGAGGTCCTCTACCTGGTCGGTGCTGACCGAAGAGGAACCATCTACGCGATTTACCATTTCGCCGAGGAGATGGGCGTCTCCCCCTGGTACTGGTGGGCTGACGTCCCCGTCCGAACGCGCGACCATATCACCGTCGCCAACAGCACCGTCATCATCGACTGGCCTTCGGTCCAGTATCGCGGTGTCTTTATCAACGACGAGGAAGAGCTGGGCGCCTGGGCGCGCGAGCACACCAGTGACGGCACCATTGGGCCGGAAACATACCGGCGTGTCTACGAACTGATCCTCCGTCTTAAGGGCAACTACCTGTGGCCCGCGATGCACGTTGGTGCCTTCAATCATGATCCCGAAAACGGCCGACTGGCCGAGGAAATGGGCGTCGTGATCGGTACCAGCCACTGCGACATGCTGCTGCGGAGCAACGAACACGAGTTCCGTCCGTGGGTATCCGAGCAGGACGAGCCCGTTGAGTACGACTACTCATTGACCGGGCGCAACCGGGACAAGCTCCTCCAATATTGGCAAGGCAGCGTCGAGCAGAACCGTGACTACGAGGTGACCTGGACCGTCGGGATGCGCGGAGTCCACGACACCGGCTTTCGCACCGCAGCGATTGACAGCGACGAGGCCCTGTCCCTCGACGAGAAGTTCGATGCCCGCGTCCGTCTCCTCGAGCAGATCATAGCCGACCAGCGGCAACTCCTCGGCGAGACCCTCGGTGCCCGGGCAGCCACGGCACCACAGATCTTCATCCCGTACAAGGAAGTGCTGCCATTCTACAACGCAGGACTGAAGATTCCCGACGATGTCACACTGGTCTGGACGAACGACAACTACGGGTACATTCGACGCTTCCCCAGCGAGACCGAACGGGAACGGGCGGGCGGTAACGGTCTGTATTATCACTCGTCATACTGGGCGGACATGTCGACCAGCTACCTGGCGACGTCGTCCACGCCTCTCGCGCTCATGAAGTCCGAATTGCGCAAGGCATGGGACCGGGGCATTCGGAAGCTCTGGGTGGACAACATCGGCTCCATCAAGCCGCTGGAGCAGGAGATGACATTCTTCCTGCGCAGCGCCTGGGAGGCCGGTAAAGAGACCACCACGGCCGCCGTCGAGGAATTCACCGCGCGTTGGCTCGATGCCACGTTCACCGGTGGCCACGGCGATCGTGCGGCTCAGATTTACGCCACCTATTATCAGGTGAACAATCAGCGGAAACTAGAAATGCTGACCGCGGAAGCCTTCGCACCGGTCGGGTACGGCGACGAGGCAGGCCGTCGCCTCGAACTCCTCCGAAGCCTGTACGAGCGGACGAACGACATTCTCGCCGCACTCCCGGCGGATGAGCGAGACGCGTTCTTCCAGCTGTTCGCGGTCAAGATCCACCTGTCCTACCTTGCGAACGCTCAATTCGTGCATGCCGACCGGAGCAACCTGGCGAGCGAGCAAGGAAAGTTTCCGGCGGCAGACCGGCACTTGGAGATTTCACGCACCTTCGAGGAACACAAACGCGCCCTCATTCATTTCTACAACCAGGTGATGGCCGGTGGCCGGTGGAACCGAATGTTCACGCCGGAGGAGTTCCCGCCGCCGGTGATGGCGCTGTATCCGGCCGCCTCACCGTCCCTTACCATCGGGCCGCCGCGCCTCGGAGTCGTCGCTTGGGGCGACCGGAGGCCGGCGTCGTCGCCACGGTTGACGTTCTGGCCGCACGGTTTGGCCAGCAAATGGATCGAGATCTTCACCGCAGGAGCGCCGGCCATTTCCTACACGGTGCAGACGGATCCGTGGATCGAGGTCGACCGCTCCTCGGGGACCACAGACGCAGAAACTCGGGTGACGGTTCGAGTCCTCGACCCGGTGGCCCACGCCGGCCAGACGGGCACCCTGCGCATCTACTCCCCCACCACGGGTGAACGCATCACGGTGGAGGTCGCCGTCGCATCCGCTCCCAGGCTCGAGTCGAATTTCGTGGGAGCGATCGAAGCCGACGGCTACGTCTGCGTGGACCCAGCCCGACCGGATCTCACCACGACCGGACAAACCACCCGGTGGGAAGCCATCCCACTGCTAGGCCGCTACGGCAACGCCGCGATGCAGGCACACGGGTCGGCAACCAATGACAGCACCTCAAACGTCGCGGCGGAGGCGACTCTTCAGTTCCGGTTCCATCTCGTCACTCCGGGTGCCCACCTGGCCGAAATCCACCGTCTGCCCACGCTGAACGCGCTCGGCCGGATTCGACTGGCCGTCAGCATCGACGGGGCGACCCCGATCGTGGTGGAGAGCTCGACGACCGACGAGCATCGCGGCGCCTGGCTGGAAGGCGTGTACGACAACGTCGAACGACTGCGGGTGAGGCTGCCGCTGCTAGAGCCGGGACCACACACCCTGAACGTTCATGTCGTCGACCGGGACGTGACTGTCTCGAAGGTCGTGATCTATACAAGCGAACCAGCCGCAGGGAGCCTGGGCCCAGAATTCAGCCGGCACACCCAACAGCCAATGCTCGACATTGCCGACCCGGATCCGTTGCAGCTAAACCTGACCGAGCTCAACCGAGTCGCAGAGGTCGTGTACCGAACCCATCCGGGCGAGGTGCCGCTGCCGCGGCAGGTATACGCCGGC
>DATFCF010000536.1:0-2384 GCA_035253445.1 Mycobacterium sp. | reverse complement strand
CCCTCGATGACGTCACCGTCACCCGGGATGGTCTGCCCGGCCTCGACCACCACGACGTCACCCTGCTTGAGGTGGGGCGCCGGGATGGTACGGCCGTCCTGCAGGTGCGCGACGGTGTCCTGCTTGGCAGCGCGCAGGGCGGCGGCCTGTGCCTTGCCGCGGCCCTCGGCGACGGCCTCGGCCAGGTTGGCGAACACGACGGTGAGCCACAGCCAGACCGTGATGATCCAGGCCAGCGTGCTCGAGTCGGCGATGGACAGCACGGTGGTGAACACCGCGCCGACCTCGACGATGAACATGACGGGATTGCGCCAGAGGGTGCGCGGGTCGAGTTTGAGCAGAGCGTCCGGCAGCGAGCGCCACAACTGGGCGGGATCGAGCAGACCGGCTTTGACCGCGGTGGGCTTGGTTTCGGTGGGTGCGGGCTTTTCCGCAAGGACGGTCATGACAGGCCCTCCGCGATGGGACCGAGTGCGAGAGCGGGGAAGAAGGTCAGCGCGACGACCACAATGGAGACGCCGACGACCATCCCGACGAACAGGGGTTTGTGGGTGGGCATGGTGCCCTCGGACTCCGGTACCGCCTGCTGTCTCGCGAGCGAGCCGGCCAGGGCGAGCACCAGGACCAACGGGAGGAACCGGCCGATCAGCATGGCAAGGCCGAGGGACGTGTCCCACCAGCCGGTGTTCACCGTGATGCCGCCGAATGCCGAGCCGTTGTTGTTACCGGCACTCGTGAAGGCGTACAGGACCTCGGAGAGACCGTGTGCGCCGGTGTTGAGCGCGGTGGAGTTGTTGCCGGTGATGAACGCCAGTGCCGTGCCGATCAGCACCACCGCGGGCGTCACCAGGATGTAGAGCGAGGCCAGCTTCATCTCGCGCCCGGTGATCTTCTTGCCCAGGTACTCCGGGGTGCGCCCGACCATCAGGCCGGCCACGAAGACCGTGATCACGGCGAGGATGAGGACGCCGTACAGGCCGGAACCGACACCACCGGGCGCGACCTCACCGAGCATCATGTTGAGCATCGGCATCATGCCGCCGAAGGCGGTGAAGGAGTCGTGGAATCCGTCCACGGCACCGGTCGACGTGAGTGTCGTCGCGGCCCCGAATGTCGCCGTGTTCGGTACCCCGAATCTGACATCCTTGCCCTCCATGGCGGCGCTGACCGCCTGCGGCACCGTGCCGCCCGCATGTACCTCGAAGCCGACGGTCAGGGCGACGCTGGCCAGCGCGAGCACCGCCATCACGCCGAGGATCGCGTAGCCCTGGCGGTTCTGACCGACCATCCGGCCGAAGACGCGAGGCAGACTGAACGGAATCAGGAAGACCAGGAAGATCTCCAGCCAGTTCGTCCACGCGGTCGGGTTCTCGAACGGGTGCGCCGAGTTGGTGTTGTAGAAGCCGCCGCCGTTGGTGCCCAGTTCCTTGATTACTTCCTGCGAGGCGACCGGGCCGCCGGTGATGTGCTGGGTGGCGCCGCCCAAGGTGGCGACGTCGGTGCCACCGGAGAGGTTCTGCACCATGCCGGCCGCGATGAACACGATCGCGAAGATGACCGAGATCGGGAGCAGGATGCGCAGCGTGATCCGGGTCAGGTCGACCCAGAAGTTGCCCAGCGTCTGGGTCTTGCGCGCGGCGAAGCCCCGGACCAGCGCGATGGCCACGGCGACGCCGACGCTCGCGGAGACGAAGTTCTGCACCGCGAGGCCGGCCATCTGGACCAGGTGGCCCATGGTCGACTCACCCGCGTAGTCCTGCCAGTTCGTGTTGGTGACGAAGCTGACCGCGGTGTTCCAGGCGCCGTGCGGGTTGACGTTCGACATGCCGAGCGACAACCACAGGTGGCTCTGCACGCGCAGGAACAGGTAGAGGAAGAGGACCGAGATCAGCGAGAACGCGAGCACGCTGCGGGCGTAGACGCCCCAGGTCTGCTCGGAGTTCGCGTCGACCCCGATGAGGCGGTAGATGCCGCGTTCGACCACGTTGCTGCGTTTGCCGGACACAACGCGGTACATGTAGTCACCGAACGGCCGGTACACCACCGCGACGGCGAGTATCAGCGTGATGACGAAGAGCCAGCCTGGCATCAGAACCTCTCCGGAAACAGGAGGGCCGCGACCAGGAAGCCGGCCATGATGATGGCGACGATTCCGCCGATGACGTTGACGGCGCTCATCAGCGTTCGACCGCCCGGACCAGCCAGGCGAGCGCTGCGAAAAGCACCACCGTGAGCACGATGAAGCCAAGATCGGCCACTGCACTTGCTCCTTGACGAGGGGTTTCTCGGTTGCGCAAGAAGCGAAGCGCGGCCCGTGGGGCGTCAACAGGGGTGTTAATGGCATGGCTACGAGGCGGCTCGCTTTTTTCACGCGCTGTTGACGC
>DATFCF010000535.1:0-3665 GCA_035253445.1 Mycobacterium sp. | reverse complement strand
TCTACGGCCAATCCGGCAACTTCAACCTGGCGGGTTAGTGCAATGGACGACAGAGAAGAGGGCCTGCATCCCGGATGGGCGACGCTCATCCTGGTGTTGGTGCTCGCCGCCGCCATCTGGCTGACGTATGCCTTGTTCACCGGGACGTTCCGGAAGTCCGTGCCGGTCACGTTGACGTCCGATCGGGCGGGCTTGGTGATGGAGACCAACGCGAAGGTCAAGCTGCGCGGCGTTCAGGTGGGCCGGGTCGCCGCGATCAGCGTTGGCGGTGAAAGCACGGCGCCGGTGTCCTTAAAACTGGAGATCGATTCAAACCAGATCAAGAACATTCCCGCGAACGTCGAACCGCGGATCCGGGCCACCACGGTCTTCGGTGCCAAGTTCGTCGATCTGGTTTTTCCCAGCGATCCCAGCTCGCAGCGGCTGGCGGCGGGTCAGGTGCTGAAATCGACCAACGTGAGCACCGAGGTCAATACGGTGTTCGAGAACGTTGTCGTTGTGCTGGACACGATCGATCCGGCCAAGCTCAACAGCACCCTGTCCGCACTCGCGGAAGGTCTCCGTGGGCAGGGCGAACGGATCGGTCAGGCCACTACCGACGCCAACCAGGTTCTGCTCGAACTGAATCCGCGCAGTGAGACGATCCGGGCCGACTGGCGTGCGCTGAAGGATTTCAACGACACCTATAGTGTTGCGGCGCAAGACATTTTGTCTGTTCTGAACGCGGCGAGCACGACGAGTACCACGATCACCAGCCAGGCCAAACAGTTGGATGCGTTGCTGCTGGCCACGATTGGGCTTTCCAACAGTGGTATCAGCCTGCTGGCTCCGAACCAGGCCAATCTCATCAAGGCCATCAATGTCCTGGAGCCGACGACCAACCTCTTGTACAAGTACAACCCCGAGTACACCTGTCTGCTCTTGGGCGCGAAAACCCTGCTGGATACCGGAGGTTACGAAGCGCCCGGCGGCAACGGCCGAACACTCGTGCTCGACGTCGGCCTGTCGCTCGGGGACGACCCGTACCATTATCCGGACAACCTGCCGGTCATCGGCGCCAAGGGCGGACCGGGCGGCAAACCAGGGTGCGGCTCGCTGCCGGATGTCGCACAGAACTGGCCGGTGCGCAATCTCGTCACCAACACCGGATTCGGCACCGGCGTCGATTGGCGACCGAACCCCGGCATCGGCTTCCCGGCCTGGGCCAACTATCTACCCGTCACCCGTGCGGTGCCCGAGCCGCCGAGCATTCGCAACCTGTTCGGCGGGCCTGCGCCGGGACCGATTCCGTATCCAGGCGCCCCTGCGTATGGAGCGGACCTCTACGCGCCGGACGGCACACCCTTGTGGCCGGGTCTGCCGCCCGCGCCTCCGCCGATGGCGCCACGGGAGCCAGGTCCGACACCGGGCTCGGAGCCGTTCGTGGTCCACGCGCCCGCGCAAATGCAGCCGACCCCGCTACCCCCGATTCCACTGCCGACGGCGGTGGTCCCGGCACCGTGACCGCCCGCACACCGACAACAACGAAAGGTAACCGGCCATGAGAGAAAGCCTGGGAGGCGTCGGATTGCGCCTCGCCGTCTTTCTGGCTGTGTGCCTGCTGGGCGTGTTCGGCCTCTACGCGGTCTTCGGGCAGCTGCGATTCGGCGAAAAAGCCCGGACCTACAACGCCGAATTCGTCAACGTGACCGGGTTGGAGAACGGCGACTTCGTCCGCATCGCGGGTGTCGAGGTCGGCCAGGTGAAGACGGTCGAAATTCAGTCCGACACCACGGCATTGGTTGAATTCACCGCCGACGATTCGGTGGTGCTGACGGAGGGCAGCCGAGCCGTCATCCGCTACGACGACTTGATCGGCGGCCGGTACCTGGCACTGGAAGAAGGCACCGGCGGCACCAAGAAGCTCAACATGGGTGACACGATCCCGATGGCACGCACTTCGCCGGCGCTGGACTTGGATGCCTTGATCGGTGGCTTTCGGCCGCTGTTTCGGGCGCTGGATCCCGATCAGGTTAATGCGCTGTCCGGTCAGCTGATTGCCGCCCTGCAGGGCCAGGGCGGAACCATCAATTCGTTCCTGGCCCAGACCGCCGCGCTGACGACCACACTTGCCGACCGGGATCAGCTGATCGGGCAGGTCATCGTCAACCTCAACGTCGTACTCGGATCGTTGGGGGGCCAAAACGACCAGTTCTCAAAGGCTGTCGACGCGCTTGCCGAGCTAGTGGAGGGCCTGGCGGCGCGCAGAGAAGACATCAGCAACGGCCTGACGTACACCAACGCAGCCGCCGGAAGCATCACAGACCTGCTGGCGCAGGCCCGTCCGCCGTTTGCGAAGACGATCCAGGAGACGGACCGGGCCGCGGGAATTGTGGTGGCCGACCACGAGTACTTCGACAATCTGATCAACACATTGCCGGATGCCTATCAAGCCCTTGCGCGGCAAGGCATTTACGGCGACTTCTTCAGCTTCTACCTGTGCGACATCGTGCTCAAGCTCAACGGCAAGGGTGGCCAGCCGGTGTACGTCAAGGTCGCGGGCCAGAGCACGGGGAGGTGCGCGCCGAAATGAAGCCTTTCAGTGAACGAAATCTGTTGGTGATCGGTGCCATCGGGCTGGCGATCACCGTCGGCACCGTGGTGGGGGCCCTGCAGTACGACAAGCTGCCCTTCCTCAACCAGGGCAAGGAGTACTCGGCTTACTTCGCCGAGGCGGGCGGACTGACACCTGACGCGGCCGTCCACGTCTCGGGTTTCCAGGTCGGCAAGGTGACCTCGATCGAGCTGGACGGGCAGCGGGTTCTGATCACGTTCACCGTCAAGAAGAACATCCGGCTCGGCGAGCGCACCGAGGCGGCCATCAAGACAAAGGGATTGTTGGGCACCAAGATCCTCGAGGTCTTCGCCCGCGGGGCCGGTCAACAGGACGGCACGATTCCTCTGGACCGCACGACATCGCCGTATCAGCTGCCAGATGCACTGGGCGAGTTGGCGACCACGATCAGCGGCTTGAACACCAATCAACTGTCGGATTCACTGAAGGTGTTGTCGGAGACGTTCGCCGACACGCCGCCAGAGCTGAGGATCGCGGTCGAGGGTGTCGCCCGGTTCTCGCAGACACTCAACGAACGCGATGCGGACCTGCGCGGCCTGCTGACGAATGCTGACAAGGCGACCACGGTGCTGGCCGAACGCAGCAACCAGATCGTCGGCCTCGTTTCCAACACCAATGCGCTGCTGATCGAGCTGGAAAGCCAAAGCGCCGCACTCGATCAGATCTCAGGCAACATCTCTGCACTGAGCCAGCAGTTGCAGGGCTTCATCGGCGAGAACCGCGCGACGATGAAACCCGCACTCGACAAGCTCAACGGTGTGCTGACGATCCTCGACAATCGCAAGGAACGCCTGCAGCGCTCGCTCAAACTGCTCACCCAATACTCGATGTCGCTTGGCGAATCGGTGGCATCCGGACCCTTCTTCAAGACCTATGTCGCGAATCTGCTGCCGGGACAGTTCGTGCAGCCGTTCATCGATGCCGCGTTCTCCGACCTCGGTCTGGATCCCAACGTGTTGCTGCCGTCGGAACTCAGCGACCCACAGATCGGCCAGCCGGGGACACCGGCGTTGCCGGTGCCCTACCCCCGGACAGGCCAAGGCGGCGAACC
>DATFCF010000534.1:0-6768 GCA_035253445.1 Mycobacterium sp. | reverse complement strand
TGCTGGCCCGCACCGAGGCCGTCTTCGTCGAGCCGGCGTCGGCCGCCAGCATCGCGGGCCTGCTCAAGTCGATCGAGGACGGCTGGGTGACCAAGGGCTCCACCGTGGTGTGCACCGTGACCGGAAACGGTCTCAAGGACCCCGATACCGCGCTCAAAGGCATGCCGACAGTCAGTCCGGTTCCCGTCGATCCCGTCGCAGTGGTCGCGAAGCTTGGGCTGGTCTAACAGGTGTCTCTCCAGTGACCCAGGAGCTCCCGGTCGGGCTGACGGCCACGTCGGTCGTCGCGGCGTCCAGCGCTAACCTCGGCCCCGGATTCGACAGCCTGGGCTTGGCGCTGAGTCTGTACGACCAGATCATCGTGGAGACAACGGAGTCGGGACTGACGGTCGAAGTCGAAGGTGAAGGCGCCGGCCAGGTTCCGCTGGATTCGAAACACCTGGTGGTGCGGGCCATCGAACACGGGCTACAGGCGGCGGGTGTCACGGCACCGGGACTGAATGTCCGCTGCCGCAACGACATTCCGCACTCGCGGGGACTGGGCTCGTCGGCCGCGGCGGTCGTCGGCGGGCTCGCCGTCGTCAACGGCCTTGTCGCGCAAACAGACTCGGTGCCCCTGCCCGAATCGGAGCTGATCCAGCTGGCCAGCGAGTTCGAAGGGCACCCGGACAATGCCTCGGCTGCTGTGCTCGGCGGGGCGGTGGTGTCGTGGACCGAGCATGAGGGTGTGCTGCCGCGCTATGCAGCCGCGCCGCTGCAGCTGCACCCTGACATCCATCTGTTTCCCGCGATTCCCGAGGAGCGCTCGTCCACAGCGGAGACGCGCGTGCTGCTTCCCGATCACGTCAGCCACACCGACGCACGGTTCAACGTCAGTCGCGCCGCGCTGCTGGTGGTGGCGCTGACGCAGCGGCCCGACCTGCTGATGGAGGCCACCGAGGACGTCCTGCACCAGCCGCAGCGGGCGTCGGCGATGCCGGTCTCGGCGGAATATTTGCGGATCCTGCGACGTTGTGGAGTTGCAGCGGTGCTATCCGGGGCTGGACCTGCGGTTATCGCACTGAGTTCCACCTCAGACCTTCCTGCAGAAGCCCTGGAGTTTGGCGCCGCCAACGGGTTCACCGTCAGGGAGATGACCGTTGGTGACGGCGTTCGATGGACGTCCGGCGTAGCTGTTCGGAGCTGACTTGCATTCTTCGCAACACCAGTCACACGTGAATCAGCGTGTTTCTTGCTTCCGACACCGAAGCGGGATATCCTCGCTCTCGTCCAGCAATCGCAGCGGCTCTGCCTGCGCAGACACTAGGACGACCACCAATTCTTCTCGTGGATGACGGTTCGTCGTATGACGGCGAATCCCGGCGATCACCGTTGCAGACGCAATGGTGGGACCCCCGCATTCAGCGAATCGGCTGAATGCATTGGACCCCCGCGTGACTCGATCAGCGAGGGATAGAAAGGAAATCCGTGACTGAAACGGACCTCATCACGGCTGGCAGCAGCGAAAATGTCGAGCTGCCGAATACCGTGAGTTCAAATACTTCAACTCCCGCGGAGTCCGAAGCGCCCGCCGCGGCGCCGCCCGCGGAGACCGCGCCGAGCGCAAATGTCGCGTCGGGCGGTCGGTCGGCGTCGTTGTCGACGCTGGTACTTCCCGAACTTCGTGCGCTTGCCAGGGAGATCGGCGTCGAAGGCGCATCCGGCATGCGCAAGAGCGACCTCGTCGCAGCCATCCGTGAGCGCCGCGGCGACTCTAACGGCCGTGCCCGCGCGAAAGCGGCCGACAAAGCTGCCGACAGCGCATCGACAGCCACCGCAGCGACTGACAGCGCGCCGACCGCGCCCGACAGCGCGCCTACCGCGACTGACAGCGCGCCGACCGCGCCCGAAGCGTCGGCCGAGCCGAACGACCAGCCGGTCAAGCAGCGCCGGGAGCGGCGCGGCGCTTCGCGCCAGACGGGTGCGCCTGCCGACACCGAGCAGACCACCGAGCAGCCCAAGGCCGACGCCGACCGAGAGAACAAGACCGACGCTGATCAGGGCACAAAGCGCGATACCAAGTCCGACAGCGGTGACCAGCAAGGCGATCAACCGCAGGGCGGTCAGAATCGGGGCGGAAACGCGGGCGGAAACGCAGGCGATGACGACGGCGAGGGCCGGGGTGGTCGTCGCGGACGCCGATTCCGCGACCGCAGGCGCCGTGAGCGTGGCGGCGAAGGCGGCAGCGGCGGTGGCGCTGGCGAGCGCGACACCGAACTTCGCGATGACGATGTCGTGCAGCCCGTCGCGGGCATCCTCGACGTGCTCGACAACTACGCGTTCGTGCGGACCTCCGGCTACCTGGCCGGCCCGAACGACGTCTACGTGTCGATGAACATGGTGCGCAAGAACGGCCTGCGCCGCGGTGACGCCATCACCGGCGCGGTGCGTGTGCCCAAAGAAGGTGAAGGCGGCGGTCAAAACCCGCGGCAGAAGTTCAACCCGCTGGTCCGGCTCGACACCGTCAACGGCGGGCCTGTCGAAGACGCCAAGAAGCGTCCCGACTTCAACAAGCTCACACCGCTGTACCCGAACCAGCGCCTACGCCTGGAGACCACACCGGACCGGCTGACGACCCGCGTGATCGACCTGATCATGCCGATCGGCAAGGGTCAGCGTGCGTTGATCGTGTCACCGCCCAAGGCCGGTAAGACCACGATCATGCAGAACATCGCCAATGCGATCACGACGAACAACCCCGAATGCCACCTGATGGTGGTGCTGGTCGACGAGCGACCTGAAGAGGTCACCGACATGCAGCGCTCGGTCGTGGGCGAGGTCATCGCCTCGACATTCGACCGGCCGCCGTCTGACCACACGCAGGCCGCCGAGCTGGCGATCGAGCGGGCCAAGCGCCTGGTCGAGCAGGGCAAGGACGTCGTCGTGCTTCTTGACTCGATCACCCGCCTCGGGCGCGCGTACAACAACGCGTCGCCGGCGTCGGGCCGCATCCTGTCCGGTGGTGTCGACTCGACCGCCCTGTATCCGCCGAAGCGGTTCCTTGGCGCTGCCCGCAACATCGAGGACGGCGGCTCGCTGACCATCATCGCCACGGCCATGGTGGAGACCGGGTCGACCGGTGACACGGTCATCTTCGAGGAGTTCAAGGGCACGGGTAACGCCGAACTCAAGCTCGATCGCAAGATCGCGGAGCGCCGGGTGTTCCCGGCCGTCGACGTCAACCCGTCGGGTACCCGCAAGGACGAGCTGCTGCTCAATACGGACGAGTTCGCCGTCGTGCACAAGCTGCGCCGCGTGCTGTCGGGTCTCGACCCGCATCAGGCCATCGATCTGCTGATGAGCCAGCTGCGCAAGACGAAGAACAACTACGAGTTCCTGGTTCAGGTCTCCAAGACCGCCCCGGGCAACATGGACGCCGACTAACCGACGGCCATGCGAAAGGCTCCTGCACACGCAGGGGCCTTTTTGCTGTGCAGGCGCGCCGCCGCATGCTGCAGCGGCTGTCCGACGGCGAATTCCGTTTCGCCGACGAATGATTCGCCTGCCAGCGATTTGGGTGTGGTTGGTAACGCTGAACGCGACCAAGCACGCCGAAACCACGTCAGCGGTAGGGGTCGGTGATCTCGCGCAGCGCGATAAGGGCATCGCGCATCTGTGCGAACCTGCGCTCGCCGAGGAACTTTCGCCACTCCTCCTCGACCTGCGCGACCTCCTTGCCTGCGGTCCGGCACAGGGTCAGGCCCTTATCGCTCAACGTGACGAGTCGTGCCCGCGCGTCTGACGGATCGGGCGTGCGCACGACATAGCCGGCGCGTTCCAGTTGGTCGACCAGCGCACCTGCGGTCTGCTTGGTCACGCGAGCCTGCTCGGCGAGGTCGGTCAGGCGCATGCCGCGTAGATCGAGGCGTTGCATGAGTCGCGACTGCGCCAGGGTGATGTCGTCGGCTCCCGCGGCCACCAATGCGTTCATGACGCGAGTCTCGACCGCGCGGTGGCTGATGAACATCAAGGTCGCGGTGTTCGGCGATTCGGTCATCCGTTGACTTTAGTACGAGAACCTGACTACATTAGTCAGGAAGGCTGACTAATTCGAAGGGGGTGCGATGGACGCGGACGCCATCTGGCGGCACATCGACGAGCAGCGCGGGATAGTCGCGGACATGGTCGACGGCGTTGACTCCGCGCGGTGGTCGACGCCGTCGCTGTGCGAGGGCTGGACCGTGCGCGACGTGGCGGCGCACCTCACGCACTCGCACATGGGCAAGCCGCGGATGCTGATCGAGGCGGTTCGTTCGGGCTTCCGGTTCAACGCCATGGTGCATCGGGTCGCCGTGGAGGACACCAGATCACCGGCGCAACTCGCGACCGCGCTGCGCGGCATGCGCGGCTCACGCAAGCGCCCGCCGGCCACCACTGCGTGCGATCCGTTGATGGACGTCCTCGTGCACAGCCAGGACATCGCAGTGCCCCTCGGCATCGATCTGCCGATGCCCGCCGATGCCGCCGCCGCGGCAGCAGAACGACTGTGGCGTATGCGCTTTCCGCTCAACCCGCAACGTCGCCTACGCGGCGTCGAACTCGTCGCGACCGACGCCGATTTCCGTGCCGGCACAGGTCGCATCGTCGAAGCGCCGATCCGCGACATCCTGATGCTGCTCGCCGGGCGCCCCACCGCGATTTCGGCGCGCGTCGATTCCCTCAGGGGTAGTTAGCGCACCGCAGTCGCACCGGGGCCATCGGCCGCAGGGTCGGTACGCAGTCCGGGCATGACGTAACGCCGCACATACGTCGCAACGGCGTCGGCGTCATTGGGATCAAGTGTGTCTCCCGGAACAGTGGCGAGCGAAAGCAGCGCCCGCGCAACCCATTCCGACGCCTCCCCGATATCGGTGTCGGCATGGATCTCGCCACGGTCGCGAGCCGCGACCAGATAGCGCTTCCAGAAGTCGGCGAGGTCGGGCACCAGGCCCTGCACGCCCGCGCCGGCGCACGCTGCGAAATCCTCGGGCTCCTCCATGCGGAGCTTCATCAACAACGTTCCCGGGTCGTCGTAGGCGCCGCGGCCGCGGACGATGCCAACGGCGATCTGGCGGTCGAGGCTGTCGAATCCCTCGAGCATCGCGTGCGCCTCCGACCAGTACGCATCGTTGAGACGCACGATCGCGGCCCCCAACAGCGCGACCTTGTCGGGGAAGTGGCGATACAGCCAACCGCGTGACACACCGGCGACCTCGGCCACTTCGGACACCGTCGTCGACCGAATGCCCTTGGCGCGCAAGCAGACTTCCGCCGCGTCGATCAATCGATCGCGGACGTTCTTGGTGGCTGTGCTGCTCGTCACCCGGTGGGCTCCTCGTCTACTCTCGCCGCCAGCAGAGCTGATCAGAGCATTGTGTCATGGTAGACACATTGCGAAATCTGTTCAGTGTGGAGAGGCGAGCCATGGCGGATACGCTCCAGCAGCTGCTTCGCGAACGGGCCGAGCAAGACACCGTCGCGGTGAAACACGGAGAGCGCACCTGGACGTGGCGTGAGTACGTCGCCGAGGCGAACGCCCAGGCGTCGGCGCTCATCACGACAGCCGACCCCAACCGGCCGCTGCACGTCGGAGTGCTGCTCGGCAATACCCCGGACATGCTGACCGCGCTGGCCTCCGCCGCGCTGGGCGGTTACGTGCTGTGCGGCATCAACACCACCCGCCGCGGCGACGCCCTGGCCCGCGACATCGCCAGGGTGCACTGCCAGATCCTGCTCACCGACGCCGACCATCGGCATCTGCTCGACGACACCGACCTTCCCGGCGTCACCGTGCTCGACACGTCGAACGCGCAGTGGGCCGAGCTGCTCGCCGGCTCGCCGCGATTGACACCGCACCGCGACGTCGGTCCCGACGACACGTTCATGATGATCTTCACGTCCGGAACCAGCGGCGAGCCGAAGGCCGTGCAGGTGCCCCACTCGACGGTGTTGTTCGCCGGCAGCGCACTGGTGGATCGGTATCGGTTGGACAGCTCCGATACCTGCTACCTGGCCATGCCGCTGTTTCATTCGAACGCCGTGTACGCGGGCTGGAGCGTCGCGCTGGGCGCCGGAGCCGCGATGGCTCCCGCGGAGTTCACGGCGTCGCGTTTTCTCGCGGACATTCGACGTTACGGCGCCAGCTACATGAACTACGTCGGCAAGCCGCTGGCCTACATTCTGGCCACACCTGAGCGGCCCGACGACCACGACAACCCGCTGCGCAATGCTTTCGGCAACGAAGCCGCCGACCGCGACATCGAGGAGTTCGGCAGGCGCTTCGGCTGCACCGTGTGGGATGGCTTCGGCTCGACCGAGATCGCCATCATCATCACCCGGCCGGACGACACTCCGCCGGGCTCGATCGGCCAGGGCTTTCCCGGCGTTGCCATCTACAACCCGGACACGCTGCGCGAGTGCGAGGTCGCCCAGTTCGACGACAACGGTGCGCTGATCAATGCGGACAGCGCGGTGGGGGAGTTGGTCAACACCAGCGGCAGCGGTCTGTTCCGCGGCTACTACAACGATTCCGGCGCCACCGACGAGCGCCTCCGCCACGGCATGTACTGGTCCGGCGATCTCGCCTACCGCGACGCCGACGGCTGGATCTACCTCGCCGGGCGGACCGCCGACTGGATGCGGGTCGACGGCGAGAATCTGGCCACCGCTCCCATCGAGCGGATCCTGTTGCGGCTGCCCGCCATCAACCGCATCGCGGTCTACCCGGTGCCCGACGAACTGGTCGGCGAT
>DATFCF010000533.1:0-2743 GCA_035253445.1 Mycobacterium sp. | reverse complement strand
GCCTGATTTTCGTGATTCCCGTCCACCCATACCAAAGGGATACGAGCCCGTTTGGCGAGGAACTCGGCACGGCGAACGAAACGGACACCATCAGTCGTGTGGGTCCAATATCCGAAGTCGCCGAGTTGCAAGAGGACGTCGCATCGGTGCTCGACTGCCTTGTCGAACAGAACTTCGAGCCACGCTTCGTTGCCGTGGATGTCACCGGCAAGCAGGATTGTCGCCTGTTCGGCGTCAGAAAGCGGTAGGCCCGAGGGACTCATGGCGCGGCATGGTGGCATGGTCGCCGGTCTGATGCCACGCGATTCCTTCGGGGCTGGTCGCGGCGTCCGTGTTCGCCGCGCTGAGCTGACAACAACGTGTTGAGAGAAGCCTGACTGTTGTCAGCTGGGTCGTGTCATTGGGCTGTCTGACAGCGCTCGGCGAGCCGCCGCGAGCTCGACGGTGTTGATGTCGTCGTCGTCGTTGAGGTCGGCTTCGTCGGGCCCAGCGATGTCGGTGCGGCAGCGCGGGCAGTCGTCGGTGGTGCGGCCGTTCTGGACCGAGCTCGGCGCGCCGCATCGGCTGCAGGGCTCATGGTCGGGGGCGGGCTTTTCGACGACTGCGAGTTGGCCTTCGTCGTTGGTGTCGAAGGGCATGTAGGTGGTGTCTGTGTCGTCGTTGTGCACGACGATCCGCGCTGCGTGTCCTGCGGCCACTCGTTGCTGGGCGGCTTGGAGTGCGGTGGATGGCCGGCCGTCGTTGTTGAGTGGGCCGTGGATGTCGTGTGCGACCCAGAAGTTGTCCCGGTGCGGGCCTACACCGGGGTTGAAGGCGTCGTCGATGGCGTCGTCGTCACCGTGGGCGGCCCAGCGCACAGCCTGGTCGAGCGTCGCGGGCCCGTGGTGACCCTTGGCCATCGCGTCGGCCTGATTCCTCAGGCGGGCCACAACATTGGGTGCCGTAGGGGTGCAGTTCGATGTCTTCGCTCGTCCCTTGACGGCGTACTGGTTTGTGCCGCGTCCGCCACCGGTCTTGTTTTGTCCCATACCGGTGACCATGCCGTGTCGCGGCACCGCCCAACCGGCGCGGGTCATTCACGGTCCGATGCGTCCCGCAATGGCGCTAGGGCGTAGCGGTTTTGTGTGGTGAGGTCTTACGCCCCGGCTTTCTGAGCCGGCCCGGCCAGAGGTCGACATCGAGGCCGTTTTCGAGGCGGGCGATTGTGATCAGGTCGGGCCAGGCCCGGCCCTGGAGGACGTTGTCGACGGTGTTGTGGTCTACGCCAGTGCGCGCCTGGACTTCGCGCAAGGACAGGCCGGCTACCGCCTCGGCGAGGCGGGCGGCGAGTGCTTGGCCGACTTCGGTGGCGGGTTCGCCGTCGAGTTTGGCGTGAGGCCAATCGCCGGACACGACGTGGGCGCGCGGGACAGGACGTCGCGGTCGTGGCATCAGGCGCCCGTCCTACGAGCGGCCGCGTAACGGTGCCGACGTGCGCTGCGGCGCGGCCGGACCAGTTGCGGACACGAACTGAATGTTGATAGATATGGACTGTCCATAAATATGGACGCGCAAGTGTGAACGATCGGCGGCCGTCGCGGGTGGATACCCCGTCGACATCTCCGGTCGTTCTCAGTCCGCATTGGCGAAAGAAGAAATGAACTATGACGACGTACGCCCCTGACTTCGGCGCGGCTCTCCGCCCCGGCGACAAGGCTCCGCCCGGCGAGGTGCTCGTACACGCCCGGCGCATCGTGAACAAGGCCGCCCGGGGTGTCCTTGAGCTGCACTACGACACCCGCACCGTCCGACTCACGGATTTGAACGGCGACGCCGCGATGCGCATCCTCACGATCGCTCGGGAGCACGACTCCGACGACCCGACGTCGCGGCGGTGGGCAGAAGACTGCGACCCACGCGCATCCAACGCCCTGGACGGTTGGGTGCAGTTCCAGCCGGACCGGATGCTGGGTGCGCGCTGGAATCCGGAAAGGTTCGTGCCCGGCGGGGAGGACGAGCGGCCCGTCGTTTATGCCGCCTTTCGACTGTTGGCGGCTGACTTTGACCCGGCCAGGCCCGAGGACTTCGACAGGGCCGTCGTGCGGGACTACTTGCTCGTGCTCATAGACATGGGCGCGCTTGACGACGCCTTCGAACCGGAGGACGACGACACGGACGAGGTCGCGGACGTCGGCGAGGGAGCCGACGCCTCCCACAACGGCTCCGACGATGTGAACGTCGCCGGCGTTCATGAGCCGGTCACGAGTGTTGAGCCGGATGCGACAAATGAAGTGGAAGACGAGGCATGAGCCCGGCTACGACCCCAGCGGTCCCAGTGGCCGACGCGGACCTGCTGACCAACCCGGCAGAGGTGGTCGTCGTCGTGACCGACCGCTCCGTCTGGGTCATCACCGTCAACGCGTATCTGCGGATGCGCCGCGACAAGTTCCGTAAGCGCCTGGTGGATGAGACGTACTCGTTGTGGGGTCGACTCGAGGACGACGTGTGGCATCCCCACCGCGGCGCCTTCTGGCGCGAGGCCCGCGATGGCTTCATCGTGAACATCCGCCCGGAAGCTGGACCGGCCGACGGTTACGGCATCACCACGGGCCGGGTGGAGGCCGCGTCGATGTTCGATCTTGAGCTGGTGATCAATGCGTAACGCCGTCCGGTTGCAGACGGGGCCGGTCCGATGAGCACAACCAACGAGCTCGGGATCGATCCTCACGACGAACCGCACGTCATCGTCGAAGCGCATCCGATT
>DATFCF010000532.1:0-6682 GCA_035253445.1 Mycobacterium sp. | reverse complement strand
TCGAGGAACGGGATGTCGCCCTGGACAACGGCTTTCATTCCCGGGAAGTACACCGAACCGAAGACGCCGGAGTACGTCATGGCCGCGACCCTCGGTGCGACGAAGTTGAACACCGGATTGGCGAAGGTGCCCTGCGGAACCAGGATCCGCGCCGCCTTTGTCGGTGCGTCGCCGGGTGGGCGGCCCAGGTGCAGTCCGTCGGTGTTCAGCGGTTCGGCCAGCTCCTCGCGGATCAGGTCTCGCATCCCCTTGCCGGTGACGGCACGGGCAAGTCCCGACATCAACCAGCCGTAGGTCAGCGCGTGATACGCCGGCTTGCCGTACAGCACGCGATTGGGCGCCGCGGCCGCGATTCGCTCCTCCATCGCCTGGTGGTTCAGCAGGTCGGCCTTACTCACGCCGCTGAGATGGGACAACCCGGCGCGGTGGCGCATGACGTCGCGGACCGTGATGTCGGCCTTGCCATTCGCGGCGAATTCGGGCCAGTAGGTGGCCACCGGCGCGTCGTAGTCGATCAAACCGCGGTCGGCCAGGCGGTGGATGACAGTCGACGCCATGCCCTTGGTGACGGAAAAGACCATCGCGCCGGTATCGGCGGTCCAGAATTCGGTACCCTGACGGTCGGCGTATCCGGTCCAGACGTCCACCACCGGCTCACCGTGCAGGTAGACAGACAGGGCGCCACCGCCGAATCGGCGGCCGGGGAACAGCTGGGCGAACCCCTTCAGGGTGCAGCCGAAGTTGGAGTCGGCCGCGCCCTGGATACCGTGAGGGAGCGCCGCGTTGCGCTCCCCGTTCTTGACACCCGTCACAATGTATTGAATTTACCTGCAACCCCGGCAAATTACCCAGGCGTTACCGATTCGTTAAATCACCGCGGGTCAGCGGCATCGAGGAGCCGTTGTGCAGCGAGCGCCGGGGTCAGTTCACCGTCGCGGACCTGACGCTCCACCTCTGCCCGGATCCTGCGCACCTCGGGATTCGACAGCACCCGGTCCAGCACCGTGTCGCGGACCATCGACCACGTCCAGTCCACCTGCTGGTCCCGGCGGCGCGCCTCGAACTGGCCCGCATCGGTAATCACCTGACGATGCTTGAGCACCGTTTCCCATAACTCGGACAAGCCGGTGCCTTGTAGTGCGCTCATCGTGAGAACCGGTGGACGCCAAAGAGTTTCGCGCGGATAGATCAATCGGATGGCACCCGTCAGTTCGCGCGCGGCGGCCTTGGCCTCCACCGCATGCGCGCCGTCGGCCTTGTTCACCACGACGATGTCGGCGAGCTCGAGCACGCCCTTCTTGATGCCCTGCAGCTGATCGCCGGTGCGTGCCAGGGTCAGAAACACGAAGGTGTCGACCATGTTCGCAACCGTCACCTCGGACTGACCGACGCCCACGGTCTCGACAAGGATCACGTCGAACCCCGAGGCCTCCAGCAACACGATGGTCTCTCGGGTGGCCTTCGCAACGCCACCGAGCGTGCCCGAGGTCGGTGATGGGCGGATGTACGCGTCGGGATGGACGGCCAGCCTCGCCATCCGGGTCTTGTCGCCGAGGATCGACCCACCGGTGCGCGTGGACGACGGGTCGACGGCCAGCACCGCGACGCGATGGCCCTGCTCGATCAGGTACATGCCGAGCGCCTCGATGGTGGTCGACTTGCCGACACCCGGCACGCCGGTGATGCCGATATGCATCGCGCTGCCCGCCTCCGGCATCAGCGCCAAAAGCAGCTGCTGGGCCTGTTCGCGGTGATCCGGGCGCGTCGATTCGACCAGCGTGATCGCCCGAGGCAGGGCGGCACGGTCGCCGTCGCGGACGGCGGCGGCAAGGTCCGAGACCGGGTCGGCCATCTAGGTCAGCGTGTAGCCCAGCCGCTGGGCCAACTTGCCGAGCAGACCGATGGCGGCGTCGGCGATCACGGTGCCGGGCGGGAAGATGGCGGTGGCACCTGCGGCGTAGAGCTCGTCGAAGTCGCCGGGCGGGATGACGCCGCCCACCACGATCATGATGTCGGGCCTGCCCACCTCGGTAAGCGCATCGCGAAGCGCGGGCACCAGCGTCAGGTGCCCGGCCGCCAATGACGACACCCCCACCACATGCACGTCGTTGTCGGCCGCCTGGCGAGCCACCTCCTCCGGGGTGGAGAAGAGCGAGCCGACGTCGACGTCGAACCCGATGTCGGCGAACGCCGTCGCGATCACTTTCTGCCCGCGGTCGTGGCCATCCTGGCCCATCTTGGCGACCAGGATGCGTGGCCGGCGGCCATCGGCCTCGGCGAACTTCTCCACGAGCTCGCTGGCTGCAGAGATCGGGGTGATGTTTCCTCCTCCGAATCCGACTTCGTCGCGGTAGACCCCGGCGATGGTACGGATCTCCGCCTGGTGGCGGCCCCATACCTTCTCCAGCGCGTCGGAAATCTCGCCGACGGTGGCCTTGGCCCGCGCGGCGTTGATGGCGAGTTCGAGGAGGTTGCCTTCGGCTTCGGAGCCGCCCCGGCGGCGACCTTCGGCTTCGGAGCCGCCCCGGCGGCGACCTTCAGCTTCGGAGCCGCCCTGGCGACCTTCAGCAGAAGCGGCGCGGCTCAGGTCGGCCAGCGCGGCGTCGACGGCCTCCTGGTCACGGTCGGCGCGAAGCTGCTCCAGCTTGGCCAGCTGCTCGGCGCGCACCCGGCTGTTTTCGACCTTGAGCACCTCGATCTCGTGGTCGGTGCCGTTGCCGGTGGCAACCTGGTACTTGTTCACACCGATCACCGTCTGCGCACCGGAGTCGATGCGGGCCTGCGTGCGCGCCGCCGCCTCCTCGATGCGCAGCTTCGGGATGCCCTCACTGATCGCCTGCGCCATGCCGCCGTGCTCGGCGACCTCGCGCAGGTGGGCACGCACCTTCTCGGCGAGCTGATGGGTCAGCCACTCCACGTAGTAGGAGCCGCCCCACGGGTCGATCGGCCGGATGGTGCCGGACTCCTGCTGCAGCACCAGCTGCGTGTTGCGGGCGACGCGGGCCGAGAAGTCGGTCGGCAGTGCCAGCGCCTCGTCGAGCGCGTTGGTGTGCAGCGACTGCGTGTGCCCCTGGGTAGCTGCCATCGCCTCGATGCAGGTGCGCGCGACGTTGTTGAACGGGTCCTGCGCGGTAAGCGACCAGCCCGAGGTCTGCGAATGTGTGCGCAGAGACAGCGATTTCGCGTCCTTGGGGTTGAACTCGGCGACAAGCTCACTCCACAGCAGCCTGCCTGCGCGCAGCTTGGCCACCTCCATGAAGAAGTTCATCCCGATGCCCCAGAAGAACGACAGCCGCGGCGCGAACTTGTCGATGTCCAGGCCCGCGTCCAGGCCGGCCTTGATGTACTCGACACCGTCGGCCAGGGTGTAGGCCAGCTCGAGATCCGCTGTGGCACCTGCTTCCTGGATGTGGTAGCCGGAGATCGAGATCGAGTTGAACTTCGGCATCTTCGTGCTCGTATAGGCGAAGATGTCGGAGATGATCCGCATCGACGCCGTCGGCGGATAGATGTAGGTGTTGCGGACCATGAACTCTTTGAGGATGTCGTTCTGAATGGTCCCGGCCAGCTTCTCCGGCGGCACGCCCTGCTCCTCGGCGGCGACCACATACAGCGCGAGGATCGGCAGCACCGCACCGTTCATGGTCATCGACACCGAAACGGTGGACAGGTCGATGCCGTCGAACAGCTGGCGCATATCGAGGATGGAATCGATTGCCACCCCTGCCATTCCGACGTCACCCGCCACGCGGGGGTGGTCGGAGTCGTAGCCACGGTGGGTGGCCAGGTCGAAGGCCACCGACAGGCCCTTCTGCCCGGCGGCCAGGTTGCGGCGATAGAAGGCGTTGGACTCGGCGGCGGTGGAAAAGCCCGCGTACTGCCGGATCGTCCATGGCTGGTTGACGTACATCGTCGGATACGGCCCACGCACGTACGGAGGTTCGCCGGGGAAACTGTCCAGCGGGTAGCCGGCGGCCACAGCGGCATCGCGGTCGGCGGCAATGTAGACCGGCCTGACGTCGATGCCCTCCGGGGTCGCCCAGTTCAGCTGGTCCGGCGTGTAGCCGTGCGCGGCGGCGGCGGCCTCGACGTGTGTGGCGACGGCGGCTAGCGAAACAGGTGAGGTCGCGGGCTCACCACTGCGCTCGCCATACAGTGGAACGTCGGCGAAGCTGCCGACGCCAGTGGTCGGCGGTGCCGCACTGCCGGCGACATCATTTAGAGTCATCCTCAGGCCCCCAATCGGGTGAGCAGGTCCGACAACACTTGCACCGCATCGATCTTCGCGGTCAGGTAGCCGTCGGGCTTCGAGTCGGCTTCGGCCACGGCCTTTTCCGGCCCGGCGAGAAGGACATACGACACCCCGGCTTTACGCGCGGAGTCGACGGCGGCGGAGGCTTCGGTGCCGTAGCGAGCATCGGTGCCGCAGATCACCGCGATCTTGGGCGCATCGGCAGCGTCGGTGACGGCCTCGATCCCGCCGGAAGCCAGCAGGTTCGATGCGAACGTCGTCCGGATGTTGTGCTCGGCCAGCGGCCCAAGCGGCAGCAGCAGGACCTGCGGGCGCGCGCCGGACTTCTCCAGGAACGCATCGGACCGGTGTCGCAACGCCTCGAAGCCGGCCGCGTATCGGGCCACTGAATCAAATGAATCACCTTGCGGCAAAGGCGCTTCGGAGATGTTCGGGTACTCGTTGACTCCGGTGAGTGCGGTTCGTCGGTGGGCGATATCGTCGGCGCGGCGAATGGCCACCTCGGTGATCTGGGCGGCGACGTAGTCGCGGGCCTTTTCGAATCCGCCACGGGATTCGATGTCCTGAAAATACGTCCACGCCTGCTCGGCCAGTTGCTTGGTGAGGTCCTCGACAAACCACGACCCGCCGCCGGGGTCCAGCACCCGGCCGATGTGCGATTCCTCCAGCAGCAGCAATTGCGTGTTGCGCGCGATGCGCCGCGCGAAACTCGCTGCGATGCCGGGGAATCCGCCGGGAATGGCCACGTCGAACGGGTGCACCAGCACGGTGTCGGCGCCGCCCACCCCTGCGGAGAACGCGGCCAGCGTGGTGCGCAGCATGTTCACCCACGGATCGCGCTGCGCCATCATCGGCAGTGACGTCGCCGCGTGTACGGTCGCCGCTCCGGTGTCGGGCTCCCCCACCACCTCCGCGACCCGAGCCCAAAGTTGGCGGGCCGCACGCAGCTTCGCGATCGTCATGAACTGGTCGTCGTCGGCGGCGAGTCGGAAAGCGATCTGCCGCAATGCGTCCGGCACCGGAATGCCACCGTCGGAAAGCAGCCGCAGGTAGGCGAGCGCCGCGGCGACGCTGGCTGCCAGCTCCCACGACGCATTGGCGCCCAGATTGTGGAATGCGGCCCCGTCAACGGTGATTGCCCGCACGCCGCCGTCGAAGTTGGTGACCTTCGCCGCCGTCGAAACGACGTCGGTCATGCTCGGGGCGGGTCGCCCGCTCAGCGGCGCGGTAAGGGGGTCGGCGCCAAGGTCCAGCGACAGTCGCGAGCGCTGGTCGTCGTCCATGTCGGTCACCAAAGCCAGCACCGCGTCGGCGGCCGCGACGAAATCGGATCCCGCGTCCAACTGCACCGGCACCAGATCCAGGAACACGCCCTCGAGCAGGCGGTCCACATCGCCCACGGCGACTCCGGATTCGCCGACGCGCAGTACAAGGGCGCTGACGCCTTCGGTCAGGGCGACCAACACGGCGCCGTTACCCTCTGCCGTCGCCGACCCATTGGCCGGAAACGCCTCGGCCACCTTCCATCCCGACAAGACGTCGCGGCGCGTGTCTGCGCCGCGCACAAAGGGCCATTGGCCAGGCAGCGCCGGCTCCGGCAGCGCGTCGAGACCCGTGTACAGCGGGCGGATCGGAAAACCTTCATAGGTGGGCGAATCCAGCAGCCGCTCCGGTTCGGCGGGCAAATCGGCGGGATCTCGCTTGGTGCTCTTGGCCAGCACACCGGCTACCGCCGAGCGCCACCGCGCGATATCGGATTCGATCGCACTGGATTTCTGCACGTCCATCAGGCTAATTGATCGCCATCACACACTGGCTGGCTGGGCAGCCGACTCACACCGCCGGTGATGGGAGTTATCTGTCGGCGGCCCGTAGGCTTGGTAACCGTGAAAGCCGTCGTCACCACCCTGCGCGCGCTGCGTGCCGCGGTGATCACGACGGCCGCGCAGGTTTCGCCGCGCCGGTTCTTCGCCATCCTGGCCGCCATTGTGATCCTCGTCGCAGTTGCCCTGCTGGTTCCGCTGCCCACCGCGGTCCAGCTACGTGATTGGGCGACCTCGGTGGGGCCGTGGTTTCCGTTGGCCTTCCTGATCGCCCACATCGTGGTGACCGTCTTTCCGTTCCCGCGCACCGCGTTCACACTTGCCGCGGGCCTGCTGTTCGGCCCCGTCCTGGGAGTGCCGCTCGCGGTGGTGGCCAGCACCGCCAGCGCTGTCATCGCGCTGCTGCTGGTTCGCGCCGCCGGTTGGCAGCTCAGCCGGCTGGTCCGCCATCCGCGCGTCGAATCGCTCGATGCCCGGCTGCGAGATCGCGGCTGGCCTGCGGTGATGTCGATGCGAATGATCCCGGCGGTGCCGTTCTCCGTGCTGAACTATGCGGCCGGCGCGTCAGCTGTCCGGGTGCTGCCCTACACGCTGGCCACCTTCGCCG
>DATFCF010000531.1:0-3023 GCA_035253445.1 Mycobacterium sp. | reverse complement strand
GTCTCACCGGTCGAATACGGCGGGAAGTTGTAGTGGTGCATGTAGCGCTTGGTGGTCTCCGGCCCCAGCGAGTCGATCTGCTGAGCCATCTTGATCATGTCCAGCGTGGTGACGCCGAGGATCTGGGTCTCGCCACGCTCGAACAGTGCGCTGCCGTGCGCCCGCGGAATCACGGCGACCTCGGCGCTCAGCGCGCGGATGTCGGTGATGCCACGACCGTCGATGCGGAAGTGATCGGTCAGGATGCGTTGCCGGACAAGCTTTTTGGTCAGCGACCGGAATGCGGCGCCGATTTCCTTCTCGCGGCCTGCGTACTGCTCGGCAAGGCGGTCGAGCACCTCACCCTTGATCTCGTCAGTGCGGTCGTTGCGCTCGGTCTTGCCGGCGATGGTCAGTGCCTCCGAGAGCGTTTCGGTGGCGACCGAAGCGACGGCGTAGTAGACATCTTCGCCGTACTCAGGGAAGACGGGGTACTCACCGACAGGCTTGGCAGCGCGGTCGGCGAGCTCCTGCTGAGCTGCACACAGCGTGGCAATGAACGGCTTGGCGGCCTCGAGGCCTTCGGCCACAACGGCTTCCGTCGGCGCCTGCGCGCCACCGGCAATCAATTCGACGACGTTCTCGGTGGCCTCCGCCTCGACCATCATGATGGCCACGTCATTGTCGTCGAGCACACGGCCGGCGACGACCATGTCGAAGACCGCGCGCCCGAGCTGCTCGACGGTCGGGAATGCGACCCAGGTGCCGTCAATCAGCGCGACGCGCACCGCGCCGATGGGGCCGGAGAACGGCAGGCCCGCCAGCTGGGTGGACGCCGACGCCGCGTTGATGGCCACCACGTCGTACAGATCGTTGGGATCCAGGCTCATCACCGTGACCACGACCTGGATCTCGTTGCGCAGGCCGGAGACGAACGACGGGCGCAGCGGCCGGTCGGTCAAACGGCAGGTCAGGATCGCGTCGGTGGACGGCCGGCCCTCACGGCGGAAGAACGAGCCGGGGATGCGCCCTGCGGCGTACATCCGCTCCTCGACATCGATCGTCAGCGGGAAGAAGTCGAAGTGGTCCTTGGGGTTCTTGCTGGCGGTCGTCGCCGACAGCAGCATGGTCTCGTCGTCGAGATAGGCGACGGCGGAGCCGGCGGCCTGCTGGGCGAGCCGCCCGGTCTCGAAACGGATGGTGCGGGTGCCGAAGCTCCCATTGTCGATAACGGCGGTCGACTCGAACACGCCGTCTTCAATTTCAACTACAGACATGGACGTCCGTATGGCCTCTCTGGTTCATTGTTCAGCTGTTTCGCGTCGTCATTGTCGGAACGCTACGCAGCCCTCGAAAAGGGCCGAGAACCACCGGCCTTGATGCGGCTACGGCCGTCGATCGAAGCGGCCGGCATCCCTAGTGGAGAGTCCGGCTGCCACTACCGAAGACCGCGCGATCAGGCGGGCCCTGACGTGACACGCGGGAACAGCGCACGCGATCTGCGCGAGCCGCACCCAGTTGTTCGAGCCAAACGGCTGGCGAACGCGACCATCTTACATCGCAGCAGGTCCGCCACCCCTAATCGGCTGCTTTTCTGAGGCGCTCAGACCTGTGTTCCGGCCCGGTCAGGACACGTCCTCCACGCACACCGTGAAGTTGCGTTCGTCGTAGGGGTAACCCACGCCGCTGGCGCATTGGTCGACGCTGGCGACGTTTTTCAGGATCTGCGTGGCGCGCTGCCGGTTGGGCGCCGAGCTGTCGTTGCAGTCCACCCGGAGCGGATCCTTGTCGTTTTCCGGGTCGATGCTCATGCAGCCACCCACCACCCAGTCGATGTCCATGCAGATGGTGTTGCTGCTGTCCGAGAACGCGCTCCGCATCGAGTAATACGAGTCGACGTCGGCGGGGCACTGGTCGCTGTTCTCCACGGAGGCAGCGACCTTGAAGTTGGATTCCGGACTACCGCATTCCGCCTTGGTGGCTTCCGGCCGATCCGGCGTGCCACCCATCTTCAGGCAATCCCCCACCCGCATGTCGACGGTTGTCGGAGACGAACAACCCGTCAATCCCCCCGCTGCGACTATCGCCGCGGTGATGACCGCGGGCAGGGTTTGCACCGTCTGACGTCAGCGACGCAGACCGAGCCGGTCGATCAGGGACCGGTAGCGCTCCACGTCGACCTGTGCGACGTACTTCAGCAGGCGGCGGCGCCGACCCACCAGCAGCAGCAGCCCGCGCCGCGAGTGGTGGTCATGCTTGTGCACCTTCAGATGCTCGGTCAGGTCGGAGATCCGCTTGGTCAGCAGCGCGACCTGGGCCTCCGGCGAGCCGGTGTCGGTGTCATGCAGGCCGTACTGGCCCAGAATGTCTTTTTTTTGTTCGGCAGTAAGCGCCACGAAACAGCTCCATATCCATAGGTCCGCGTCACAAGTCAGTGGCCTTTCATAAAAAGGCCGACGCGGCCGCCGCGAACTGCAGCACACGTCGTCGGCTGGCAGCTTATCTCATGCTCAGTGCGCAGAGAGAATCGTGCGGGCGTGCTCGGTGTCACTACCCATCTGCGTGACCAGGTCACTCACCGCATTGAACTTCTCCTGGCCACGGAGCCGGGCGACGAAATCGACCGCGACGTGCTGGCCGTACAGGTCGGCAGCGGTGTCCAGCACGAACGCCTCGACGGTGCGGGTGCGCCCGGAAAACGTCGGGTTGGTGCCCACCGACACGGCGGCCTGGTAGCGCTCGCCGGGGATGACGGTGCCCATCATCGGACCGTGGCCCAGCACCGTGAACCAGGCCGCGTAGACACCGTCGGCGGGAATCGCCGAGTACATCGGCGGTGCCACGTTGGCGGTGGGAAAGCCCAGCACCTTGCCGCGTCCGTCGCCGCGGACCACCACGCCCTCGACCCGGTGCGGCCGGCCCAGCGCCTCGGTCGCCGCCACAACATCGCCGGCGTCGACGCAGGATCGGATGTAGGTCGACGAGAACGTGACCGTCTCGTCCCGGTTGGTGGCGGCCACCTCAGAAACTAAAGACATGCCCTC
>DATFCF010000530.1:0-6481 GCA_035253445.1 Mycobacterium sp. | reverse complement strand
CCCCTAAGGCGATCACGCGGCTGAAACATCAGCTACGGATGTTGACCCGGCGCAACTGGGGCGTGTCGATGGACTACCGCATCGGCGCGATCAACCGGTTCACCACCGGCTGGATGGCCTTTTTCCGGCTTGCGGACTCGGCAAGCACGTTTCGCGATCTGGACGGATGGCTACGCCGCCGCCTGCGGCAGATCCACTGGAAACACTGGAAGACCGCCGCCGCCAGACGGCACAACCTGCGGATACGCGGTATCCCCGAGCGCAACGCCCGCCAATGGGGCGGCAGCGGCAAGGGATACTGGCGGGTTGCCGGCTCCGGAATCCTCCAGGTGGCCTTGCCCAACGCCTACCGGGACCGTCTTGGCCTCAAGACCCTCAGCCAAACCTGGCAGCGTCTCTCCCAAACGGCTTGACGAACCGCCGGATGCGGGCCCGCATGTCCGGTGGTGTGAGAGGGGGCGGGGCAACCCCGCCCCCTACTCGATTCACCTTAGAGACTTATTCGGCAACGTGGGCATGTGGCAGGTTGTGACCACACTCGTGACAGCCTGTGGCAGCGCCTCCAGCTGGCGTAGAGCGGTAGGCTCCAGCGCGATGATAAGATGCGTGCGACCCAGACATCAGCCTGAGCGCATCCAGTGCGGTTAGCGGCCGTCACAGTTGTTCTGGCTCGGTTACAAAGGTGCCGGGGTCGCTCTCAACTGATTTTTGCCATGATGATCTAGACAGGCCGTTTAGGGTCAGCCGACCGCAGATGAACGGGCGGTTCGGGTCATGGTTACGGTCATTCGCTTACAGCAGTGTTCGCAAGAGCGGCGCGGACTGCAGTCATTAACTCATGTTCGAGCGAAGGGCTCACCGCAATAGTTGCGGAGGAATCTGTAGCGTGGTTCGCGCCGTGAAGGTCGAGGATTCGGGCACCGGCTTCCCGAGCGATGAGAACGCCGGCGCTTGTGTCCCATGGCTTATTTCCGAGCATAATGCATGCATCTAATCGACCGTGAGCGGTCCATGCGAGATCGATAGCGGAAGCGCCAAGCATGCGAACGCGCTGGGCGTGAGAAGCGAGGTATTCCACGAGTCGATGACGTGCCCAGTTCGCGCGTTCTGCATCGACGCCGAATGTGTATTGATCTATCGATACGAGTGCCGCATTGAGTGTTTGAGTAGCGCTCACGTGGAGTCGTTGGCCATTGGCATATGAGCCATGCTCGCTCAATGCATAGTATTGAGCCCCAAGGAATGGCATGTCGATGACACCAACAAGGGTCATGTCGTTGCGCATGAGACTGAGAGACACGGCGCAAAGTGGCAATCCATGAAGAAAGTTGATCGTGCCATCGATGGGATCGAGTACCCACCGCACTCCATCCGTTGGATGGGTGCCACCGCACTCTTCGCCGAAGAACCCGAGGTGGGGTGTATGTTGATGAAGAAAGTTGCGAACGAACTGCTCGACAGTGATGTCAACATCTGAGGTGAGGTCTCGATCACCTTTCGATGTCAGCGTATGAGGCGCTCCGGAGCGTACCAATTCAGCAGCCATGGCGGTCGCCTGCTTTGCGATAGCTAGTAGTTGCCGACCATCAGAGCTATCGATCACGAACCCTCTCTACTATCGAGAAGATCAGCCTCGCTCAACGCTCGAACGACTAGTCCTTTACTCACCCAAGGCTCGCGCGGGTTCGCGGCAAGCCGCTCAAGCCATTGAAGTTGGTCGGTGAAATAAGTCCAGTACGGTGTGCCCTCATCAAACACGAGCATCGGCCCTTCCGTGCCCCGTTTGCCGTGACCGTAAAGCATTACACGACAGCTTCGATCAATCTTTTCCATCGCGAAAGAGCACGGAAAATTGAAGGTGAATATTCGCATGCCGACACTTGGCGTTGCGGGTACTATTCTTTGCGAAGCATCAAAGAGTGGCCGCAGGATTTCTCGCATATAACGCGCCGGGTCTTCCATTGCAGCTTCGACAGGCTCTATACGATATCTATCTCGCCGGGAATCACAGTGGGGATCCATGACATAAAACGTTACTGGGATCTCGGCCGCCTTGGCCTCAAACAACGGGAGCATATCGTCTTTAGCATAGAAGTTGCGGGTCAATCCAAAAACGGTGACCTCTTCGCGGGCGTTATTTACACGTGCCATTAAATCGTCAAGCACAGCCGGGTTCGTGCGAGGCCACAAATGAGAGATCCCAGCTTCCTTGAGCTGATCAATCGGCGCAGCTGAGGCGATAGATCGGCTAGGCGTTACCGCCTGCCTCTTAGATGGTTCGGGGACGAACTCAATCCCATCACCGTTGATCTGGAACAGTTGGTCGACCGTCCAACTAGGAAACATCTTTTCCAGGACGCGACAGTGATCTGAGTATGGGAGTCCAATCAAGTCACCGGACAACCACCGGTAAAACTGTGCCTTGCTCGGCCAACCGCCCCTGAGAGTCGGATCGACCTCCGCAGCAACCCTGTCGTATTCGCGGCAAAAGGCGCGGTGAGTTTGCAGGTGGCGGTGCTGGAGCAGCACTTTCAGCACGATGGGCTTGGTGTTCAACAGATGGAGGCCTCCTTCAATTACAAGAGGAGACGAGACTAGCACATTCGAGAGACTATGCGAGACCAGACGAGGGACAGACGCGCAAGAAGAGACGATGACGGGGTCGAGAGCGGACCTGACCTGGCCGAATCTTGTGGTGTCGCCCGCAGACTAGGGGTGGCAACCACAACCGTCGAGTCAGAAGGGCAAGGTTCATGGCGATCCCGAGGGGATACCGATTTGATATCGAGTTCGACGAGGCGTTTCCGCAGGGTTTGGTGTTGATTGGCGAGGTCGCACCCGATAACGAGTATCAGACGCGCGAAGATAAGGCTGCCGGTCGGTCGGTGCGACAGAAGATTGATCAGGTGACAGCTCAGCGGCAGTGGAAAGCTACGGTCACTGATCCGGACGAGCCCACTGCGAAGCGAGCGTCGTTTGAGATCACGTTGATCGCGGAGGTGCAACCGGTTCCAACGACCGCCGAAGTCCTGCCGGGTATGCGGCCGGTCCAACTCGAAGGGCTGACGGCAGAACCCCGAGTCGCTGGCAACGGCGAATTCAAGTATCAGTCCTACGTGTATCGGGCCACCGGCTTCACCGCGACGTCTGGTGCTGCCGGGACTCGGTCGTCGCAGTCGATGAAGCAAAGCAGTGCCGCCGGGAGTGAGCAGCCCGGCAAGGCCGCGTGAGTCCCGCGATGGATCGCGGCGAGAACGCGCGGGTTCGGGGTGCTGGCCGGGAGGGTCTTCGGGCTAACCGGCCGGTCTCCGGGCCCCCGCAGCACGGTGCGCAGCTCGTGTCGGGCTGTGAGGGTGACGCGGTGAGGGCGTCAGAGAAGTCCACGCGGGTCTGGGAGGCGGCCTACCGGCAATACGGCCGCGCGTGGGAGACGACGGCGCGGTGCGGCAAGAGTGATCCGACGGCCGCGCGCGAGATGGCTGCGGCGTCGTGGGCGGTGGCGGCGGCCTGGCGCCAGATCGCCGCCGCCACCAGGTTGCCCTGGTGGGTCTTGGCGGCCATCGAGTCCGCCGCGGGCGCTTTCGAGTCCCAAGCACGCGAATACGAAACAGGTGAAGCCAGCGAAGGATTATGACCATGGATGAGACCACCAAGCCTGTGATACCACAGACATTAGTGCAGGCTCATGAGGCGCTAGCGCGGATTCGGCCGGCTCGGCAAGCACCGCTTGCGGAATGGCTGGCGTATTACCAGCGATCCGCGGCTTTGTACGCCGAAGTCGCCGAGATCGACCGGGGCCACCATCACGAAAGCCTCTATTGGGCAAACCACGAGCGTGCACGCGCGAAGGAGATCAAAGCCCAGATCAACACATCTGACGAACGATGAATCTCATGGCGATGAGTGACGGTGAACACGCGGAGATGACGGTCGTGAAGAAAACTCTTGAACCACAACGGCCGAGGACGTTGATGCAGGCTCACCGGGAATTGGTGCGTATCCGACCAAGCCGGGACGCGTCATTGGCCGCGTGGCTTGCGTATTACCAACGGTCGGTGTCGGTGTACGAGCAAATCGTTAAGACCGACCCTGGTCACGACGGCGAAGCCCGGTATTGGGCACAGCGCGAGCGAACCCGAGCCCACAACATCGCCGCGCGCATAAGAGCACTGACGCCCGCCGAGTAATGACGGTTGCGGACTGCGGTATCAGGAAGGGAGGTGAAACATGCAGGAAGGTGAGCGATGGCGTGCACGAGCCGAGCAAGCGCAGCCGCTATGGCCAGGCTCGCGAGTTAGCCCCATGCAGCGAACTCGCCTGACGAGGCCGACGCACGGGCAGCGCCGGAGTAGGGCGAGCCTGCGGATCGGTGGTCATCGGCTACGCGGTGGCGGCCGCAGCCTGCAATAACCACACACGACAGGGAAACGCAGAACAAAATTCAACGCGCCGGGGTGGCGCGGTAATGCCGCACGCCCTCACCAAGCGCGGAACCGACGTACGCGCAGAAGCGGAATCTCTGGCTACCAACCTATCCGCTTCTGCGCTGTCCACCCGAGTCAGGAGTGAACAGTAGTGAGGATACGCAGACCCACCGCAACGGGCGCAAGCCCCCTCCCCGGTGGGAATCAGAACCGCACCGAACAAAAGCACATCGCGATCGCCCTGATGAGGGTCGGGGGTGATCGGTGATGGACGCGCAGATGATGGCCCTGGTGTTTGCCGGTGGCGCCGCACTCGGCGTCGTGGTGTGGGTGCTAGCCAAACTCGGCAAGGCACTGATCAAGCTCGCCGAAGCACTGGCCGCAGCGGTGGTCGTGCTCTTCACCATCTGGCTGATGATCAAGGCCGTGTGGTGGGCGCTACGCCAGGTCGTCACCCACTGGCGGACCAGCTTGGCGATAGTGGCCGCGGCGGTGTGGTGGCACTGGTGGGGTGGGGTTTCGCTGGCCCTGACCGCCGCTGTGGTCGCCGGGCTGCTCACTGGATGGCGGTTGGTTGACCTCGCGTCCTTCGATACGTGGGTAGGCCGGCATCTGCGGGCCTGGTGGCTGCGCTGGATGGTGTACTCCCCCAAGCTGCCCCAGTGGCTGCACGCCTGCGGGCTGAGCATCAAGCCCGACGTCGTGCCCGTGGTGGTGACGGTCAATCCCCTCGGGCGCAACATCCGTCGCAGCCGCAGCCACGCGCAGGCGCGGCTGCCCAGGGTGCTCGGGGTGCGGTCGGGCGCGTCGTGGGACGAGGTTCGGGTGCGGTTGGTGCCCGGCCAAAAACCCGAAGACTTCGACGAAGCCGCGCGGGCATTGGCCTCGGCCCGGGCAGTGACCCGCTGCCAAGTCCGCGAACTGGCCCCCAACGTGGTGTCGATCGATTTCCAGCGCCGTAACCTGCTCACCGACCCCGTGGCCTGCCGCGACCTCGCCACACTGGCCGAGGTCAAGGGCACGGCGGTGGATTTGCGGCGGGTGTTCTCCGGGCGCACCGAATACGGCCAGGACTGGCACGTCCCGCTGGCCGGGGGCCACACCCTGGTGGCCGGCTCGACTGGGGCCGGAAAGAACTCGGCGATGTGGTGCCCGTTGGTCTCCATCGCCCCCGCCATCCGCGACGGCTTAGTCCGGGTGTCCGGGATCGATCCCAAGGGCATGGAACTTGCCTACGGGCGAGGCATCTTTCACCGCTACGCGGTCACCGGCACCGACGCCCTCAGGGTGCTCGACGAACTCATCGAGGCGATGCAGGCCCGCAAAGCCGAATTCGCCGGCCACGTCCGGACAGTGCCCATCACCCCAGAGCATCCGCTGGAGCTACTGGAATTCGACGAAATCGGCGCACTGACCAAATACACCGACCGCAAGATCCGCGACGCGATCACCGAGAAGGTCACCCTGCTCACCACGCAGGGGCGAGCGTTGGGATTCACGGTACGCGGCTACGTCCAAGAACCCACCAAAGACTTTGATGCCTCTGGCGCGGCACTCGCGGGTCGTTGAAACTGGCGGGGCGTCGCCCGCTGACGTCGTTGTGTCTTGGCGCTGGTTGAGCCCGCACCAAAGATTGACGCTGGAGCCCGCCCCGGTTGGGTACTCCGGGTTGCCGCCTTGCCAGAGCGCGAGTCTCAGACTCTTGATGTTCATGCGGGTTCCGCGGTCGACGCGCCTATTGGCCGTTCGGAAGGAGCCCGAGTGGAGATCGTCTATGAACGGGTCGCTGCGATCGATGTTGGCAAGAAGGTCATCGCGGTGGCGGTGCGCACCCCGGGCGAGCGAGCGGGGAAGCGTCGCCAGCAGGTGCGCAAGTACAACACCTTCCACCAGACGCTGGCCGAGATGGTGAACTGGCTGAGCTCCCAGAGCGTCACGCACGTGACGATGGAAGCAACGGGGGTGTATTGGAAGCCCATCTTTCACGCTCTGTGCGAGGCCGAGCGCCCGGTGGAGGTGTTATTGGTCAACGCTCGCCATGTCAAGAACGTCCCGGG
>DATFCF010000529.1:0-6577 GCA_035253445.1 Mycobacterium sp. | reverse complement strand
GAGATCGCGCAACTCGGGATCAAGGAAACACGGCGGGCCTGCGGACGGGATCACCCAGGTGGCGCCGACCTGCGCGATGTACTGGCGACAGCGGTCCATCTGGCGCTGACGTTTCTGCGTGCCGAACGCCTCCTTGGCCCTGGCGGGCATGTCGTAGACCATCGGGTACCAGATAGCGCCGGAGTACTGCAGCATATGGACGTCGACCTGGCCGAAGTCGGCGTGTAGGACGTCCAAGTCGACCGGACGCGCGTCGTTCATGTTGAAGCAGACCGTCTCGCCGTCGTCGACCACCAGGCCGGAGTCTCCGATCGGACCGTCGGCCGGAGCGCGCAGCGCGATGATCATCACGTCCAGATCGCCCTTGGGGCCGCTGACGCGGTGCTTGACCGAGTCCGTCGTCTCGAAGAACCGGTGAAAACCCAGCATCTGGAGCTCGCGCTGCAAGTCGGGCACGGGGAAGTCGGGCAGAAGCACGACCGCATCCTTGTTGACGTGCTCGCGCAGGTTCTTCGGGTCGAAGTGGTCGCGGTGCAGATGCGATACGTAGAGGTAGTCGCAGTCGCCGAGCGTGTCCCAGTCCAGGGCGCTGTTGTCGGGGAACGGGAACCACGATGCGAAGTACGCAGGGTTGACCCAGGGGTCGCACAAGATGCTCCCGGCCTTGGTGTCGATCCGGAAACCCGCATGTCCGACGCTGGTGACCTGCACTAATGTCCTTCCTGCATATCTCCCGGATGCCGCTTCGCCACCCGGGCCAAGCCTAACTGGACGCGAACAGATGCCGCAGATACGCGTCCGGGGCGGTGAGAAATCGGCGCCAGTGAGCCACCATCGCCAGGTCGTCCCACGCGGTGACGTGGCGGCCGTGCTCGCCGAGCTCGAGAATCGTTGCGCCCGGGTACGCGGCCAGCAGCGGTGAATGGGTGGCCAGCAGGAACTGCGATCCGTCGGCGACCAGTGAGTCCATCAGCACCATCAGCTGCAGGCACGAGCTGAACGACAACGCCGCCTCGGGCTCGTCGAGGATGAACAGGCCGCGCTCCGTGTCGCGGGAACTCAGGAACGCCAGAAACGACTCTCCGTGCGACCGCTCGTTGAGCGCACCGCCGAAGACCTGGTTCGGGGTGCCACGGTCGACGTCGGTGAACAGCTGATGCATGGCCTCGGCCCGCAGGAAGCAGCCGCCGGCAGGGGGCGGGTACTCACCGTCGAGCCGCAGCGCCCAGTGCAGGTCGCTGTCCTCGTCGCCGGTCTGCGGGGCCCAGTGCTTGACCGCGCCCTTCAGCCGCGCGGCCCACGCGGTGGCGACGGCTTCCAGCAGGGTGGATTTACCTGAGCCGTTCTCGCCGACGAGGACGGTCACCGGGGCGTCGATCCCCAGTGGTTCGTCGGCAAGCTGTGCGATGACTGGGACACCGAAATACCAAGCGTCGACTGTCTTTTCGCCGTCGATCGCGATCTGTCTGAGGATCATGCGCCGGCGTCCCAGAGGCGCAGGTAATAGTCGAGCCGGTCCTCGTCGGGGGCGATACGGTAGGCGTCGAAGAACTCGGTACGCCAGTCGCCTTCGTAGTTGTAGCCCAACGACCACAGCGCGACCGCGAGGTCGGCCCAACGGTCGGCGATGCCGAGGTCGCCGAAGTCGACGTGACCGCACCACTGGCCGTCGTCGGTGATCAGGGTGTTCGGGGCACAGGCGTCGCCGTGGCAGACCACCAGCTTGTCGACGGGAGGTGGTTCGCACAGTCCACGCCGGGCGGATTCGGGCAGGGCGGCGAGCCGGCCGGGTACCGACCAGCTGTAGGGGCACGAATCGACCGGCAGCCGGTCATGCATCTCGCGCAGGCCCGTGGCGATCGCCCGCACCGCCGTCAGGGATTCGGCGATCCAGCGCGGATCGACTGCCGAGCGACCGGGTAGACCGGCGGTGTGCAGCCATGCCATGGCGCCGTCCCTGCCGACATTCAGGACGACGGGCACTGTCAAATACGTTGCGGCCCAACGCAGTTTCGCGGCCTCCCGGTATAGGTCGACCTCCGGATGTGGCGGTGCGACCTTCACGAACTCCCGGCAGTCGCCGTCGCCGACTTGAAAGGTCAACCCCCCGATCTCGTTGGCCCACGCCGCGTACACCTGCCGCCCCGCAGCAATCCGCGTCACGACGGCCGGGATCGGCACCGGTTCGATAGGAAAGCTCACCGGTTCAGTGTCCAGGACTCGGGCACTAGGCTGGTGCACTGTGGAACCGGTATACGGGACAGTCATCCAACTCGCCCGCCTGGTGTGGCGCGCGCAAGGGCTGAAGTTCACTGTCACCGGCGTCGAGAACCTGCCACGTACCGGCGGCGCCGTCATCGCGATCAACCACACCAGCTACTTCGACTTCACCTTCGCAGGTCTGCCCGCCTACAAGCAGCACCTCGGCCGCAAGGTGCGGTTCATGGCGAAAAAAGAGGTCTTCGACCACAAGACCACCGGACCGATCATGCGCAGCCTGCGTCATATCGAGGTGGACCGTGACAGCGGCGCGGCCTCATACGACGAGGCGTGCCGCGCACTCAAGGACGGCGAGCTGGTAGGCGTCTACCCGGAGGCCACCATCAGCCGCAGCTTCGAGATCAAGGCGTTCAAGTCCGGAGCGGCGCGCATGGCGATCGCCGCCGACGTGCCGATCGTGCCGCACATCATCTGGGGCGCACAGCGGATCTGGACGAAGGGGCACCCCAAGAACATGTGGCGCCCGAAGGTACCGATCTCGGTGGCCGTCGGTGAACCGATCGCCCCGACCCTGCCTGCGACGGAGTTGACCGCCCTACTGCATTCGCGGATGCAGCACCTGCTGGAGCAGGTGCAGGACGCCTACGGTCCGCATCCGCCCGGCGAGTACTGGGTGCCGCACCGGCTGGGTGGGGGAGCGCCGTCGCTGGCCGACGCCAACCAGATGGACGCCGACGAGGCCGCGGAGAAAGCCCGGGCGAAAGCTGCCAGGGAAGGGCAGAGCGGACCCGCCGGAGCGCCGGGGTAACGCCGCATGGAGCCGGTCTTCCGCACGCTAGAGATCGCAGTCAGTCTGGCGACCAGGGCCATCGGGACCCGGATCACCTATCACGGCCTGCAGAACATTCCAGAACGCGGCGGCGCGGTGATCGCGATCAACCACACGAGTTATGTCGATTGGTCCTTCGCGGCGCTCGCGGCTTATCAGCGGCACCGCCGGCTGCGGTTCATGATCAAGACCGAAATGCAGGACGTGAGGGTCGTCAACTATTTGATCAAGCACTCCGGGACCATTCCGGTGGACCGTGACGCAGGCGCCGGTGCCTACGCGGTCGCGGTGGAGCGACTACGGGCAGGGGAGATCGTCGGCGTCTACCCGGAAGCCACCATCAGCCGCAGCTTCGAACTCAAGGAGTTCAAGACCGGCGCCGCACGCATGGCTCGCGAGGCCCGGGTTCCGATCGTGCCGCTGATCGTGTGGGGTGCTCAGCGGATGTGGACCAAGGACCATCCAAGAAACATGGGGCGCAAGAAGATTCCGGTCACCGTCGCGGTTGGCGCGCCGGTTCATGCAGACGATTCGATCGATGGGACCAGCGCTGCGATGCGGGAAGCGATGAACACACTGTTGCAAGAAGTCCAGCAGGATTACCCGCATCCGGAAGGCGCCTACTGGGTGCCGCGCCGGCTCGGCGGTGCCGCGCCGACGATGGACGAGGCGAAGGTGCTCGAGGCCGCGGAGCTTGCCGAGCGCGCTCGCAAGCGGGCCGAGCGTGACGCGAAGAGTCGCCGGTGAGCTTGCCAACGCTGATTGCCTCCGATGTGGACGGCACGCTGCTCGACGACGACGAGAAGGTCACCGCGCGCACGCGGGCGGCGGTGAACGCCGCCGTTGACGCGGGCGTGGTGTTCGTCCTCGCCACCGGTCGCCCGCCGCGCTGGGTGCACCCGGTGGTCGACGCGCTGGGTTTCGCGCCGATGGCGGTGTGCGCCAACGGTGCCGTGATCTATGACTCGTCGGCCGATCGGATCGTGTCGGCCCGCACGCTGTCGGCAGATGCACTCGGGGAGCTCGCCGAGATCGCCACCCGCGTGATTCCCGGCGCGGGCCTGGCCGTCGAGCGCGTCGGCCGCAGCGCCCACGACGCCGCGACACCGCAGTTCGTCAGCTCACCGGGCTACGAGCACGCCTGGCTCAACCCGGACAACACCGAAGTGTCGATCGAGGATCTTCTCAGCGCGCCCGCGGTGAAGCTGCTCATTCGCAAGGCAGGCGCACAAAGCTCCGAGATGGCCGCCGAACTAGCCAAACATGTTGGGCTGCAGGGTGATATCACCTACTCCACCAACAACGGGCTGATCGAGATCGTGCCGCTGGGTATCAGCAAGGCCACCGGTGTCGAGGAGCTGGCCCGCCCCGCGGGCATCACCGCCGAGGATGTGGTGGCATTCGGCGATATGCCCAATGACATTCCGATGCTTCATTGGGCCGGGCTCGGCGTGGCGATGGGCAACGCGCATCCGGAGGCGATGGCGGCCGCCGACGAGATCACGGCGCCCAACACCGACGACGGCCTGGCGCGCGTTCTCGAACGCTGGTGGCTGTAGGCCGCTAGTCAAGGTTTGGCCACGACGAGTCCTGTTGTTGTCACAGCGGTCACAGGGGTAACCGCTCCAGGGGGCCATGGTGGTCCGGATTGTGATACCGCATGCGCTATCACATTTGGAAGGGGATCGTGTCTGCCATCGCGATGCTGATGTGGCGGGTGTGACGCCAGCGCCGACCCCGACGGGACAGCCTGGACTTCAATCGGCAACTACTGCAAGTGAATTACCGACTCACGCTAGGTCGGGTTGATGGCGGGTGTGAACCTCTCGAGTTGGATCGGTGCGCCGTCGGTCGACTCCTTGGGCAGCTCCGTCGGGATGCCGTCGATGACCCGGGTCACCGTGCCCTTCTCGCGGTCGAAGTTCAGCGTGCCGTGCTGGAAGTTCTGCACGATCCACAGCGGCTCCTGGATCTCGCCGCTGGTCGGCAGGCCCAGCGCGCCGCGCTCGAAGCCCAGCGAGCCCCACGCCTTGTAGATCTCGCCGGTAACCGGCTCGGCCCCGCTCTGCGGTGACCAGTACATGGCGCCCTTGTCGAAGGCGACGTACCGCGTCGGTCCTTCACCCGAGGCTTCCGGTGTCTTGGGTGCGCCGAGCGGGCTGTTCGCCCCGCCCATCGACTCCCACCGCGCGAAGATCGCCCCGCCGCGCAGCGATTCCGCCAGATCCGCGGGTCCTGGCGGATCGTTGAATCTCGCCGCGATGTCCCGGATCTGATCCATCGCCGCATACGCAGCGTTACCGGGACAGTCCGTGTTGCCGACGTCGCGATGGGTGAAGATCGTCGGCAGCGTCGGGGTTGCGCCGAACGGAAACTTGGTGAACGAGCCCCCCGCCGAGGCCAGCACCACCGTGCCGAGCGGATTGATGTGGTCAATGCCAAGGCGCCAGCCCAGCAGCCGGGCGGTGGTGCGCAACTGGATCGGCGTCGGCGGCACCAGGTCGAAGTTGCCCATCATCGCCACACCCCAGGTGTCGCGGTTGAACCCGCCGGTGTGCGCACCCTCGACCGGTCTGTCCATGCCGCCCGCCCGACCTTCGAAGACCTGGCCGTACTTGTCGACAAGCGCGTTGTAGGCGACGTCGCACCAGCCAAGGGTGCGGGTGTGGTACTCGTAGATCGAGCGGACGATGCCGGCCGAATCCTGCGGGGCGTAGTCGTTGCTCCCGGCGGTGTGGTGCACGATTCCGGCCCGAATTCCCTTGTCGTACTGGGGGTTTCCGCAACGCATCGATTCGTCGGCGCCCCACTGCGCACGGTTGATGATGTGCGGTGCAACCCCTGGTGCGGTGACCGCGCTGGGCATCGGAAGGCTGTCGATCGGCGCCTGCGGCGGGCTGATCAGCACGGCGTTGATGTTCTGCGCGAACGGCTGCTCGACGTTGGCGGGTACATATCCCAGTCCCGGTTTGGCCGGCTCGGCAGTCGGCCCCGGCCCCGTCGGCGCCGCGCCTGCGGGACGGGTGACCGCGATCTGGACGGTCGTGGTGCGGCCGATGAATACCGGCTCGGTGCCGCGCGGGCCCGCAGTTTCTGGACCCACGCCCTCCAGCGCCTCGGCCTCGTACCACGGGCCCCAGGTGCCGTCGGCCTTTTTGGCGCGCATCCGCGCCGACGTGCCGGTCAAATCCTCTGCGGTCAGCGCGACCATCGAGAAGGGGGTGTCCTGGTGGATCTCGCGGATCGTCTCGCCACCGCCGAGACCGGTCAGCGGCTGTTGTGCCAGTTGGGGCGCCGCCGGAGACGGCGGCTCGTTGTCGCCGGGAAGCCCGTTGATCGCCCACGGCAGCATCACAACCGTCGCCGCGATCGCGGTAAGGAGCATCGGCGCAGGACGACGGCACGGCACGGACTGATGTTACGTATGTGTCAGTTGTTACCAGTGTTTCGACACGGTACTTGGCCCGACTAAATGGTGGGCCGAATCACCTGCAACGGCACCGCAGAGCCCGCAAGCCGCTTCTGCGG
>DATFCF010000528.1:0-12988 GCA_035253445.1 Mycobacterium sp. | reverse complement strand
GTGTCTGCGCGACCCGACAGGTCGACGCCGTCGTCGGCGAGTTCTGCACCACCGCTGTGGATAATGCCGAAATCACGACGGTGGTGCAGAAATCGGCGAGCCGCAGCGGCCCTAACAGCTCACGTCACGGGTGCGTTGCCGGGATCGACACCACTGGGCAGTTCGGGGCTGACACCCGAGCCGTGGGTGAAGATCTGGTGCGCCATCTCCCGACAGTTGTTGTCCATCGGCGTCTGGTCGCCCGAGCAGTAGGGCACGAGGTCCGCTGGATCCGCACCGGCCTGGGGCGCCGCGATGAGCGAGGCCGCGGCGAGCAGGCACGCTACGAGGATTCTCGTCACTAATCCAAGGTAGCAGCGGGTATACGTTCGTACTGTGGATCGATACGGCCGGGTGAAGCTGACCAACCCGGACAAGGTGCTGTACCCGGCGACTGGCACGACGAAAGCGCAAGTGTTCGACTACTACGTCGGGATCGCCGAAGTGATGATTCCGCACATCGCCGGTCGCGCCGTCACCCGCAAGCGCTGGCCGAACGGCGTGGACCAGTCGTCGTTCTTCGAGAAGCAACTCGCGTCGTCCGCGCCGGACTGGTTGCCGCGCGGCACGATCGTGCACAAGTCGGGCACCACCACCTACCCCGTCGTCGACACGGTCGAGGGCGTGGCGTGGCTGGCGCAGCAGGCATCGCTCGAGGTGCACGTGCCGCAGTGGCGGTTCGTCGGCGACGCGCCGGGTCCTGCGACCCGCCTGGTGTTCGACCTGGATCCCGGCGACGGCGTGAAGATGAAGCAGCTGTGCGAGGTGGCGAAAGAAGTCAGGGATCTGATGGGGGACATCGGGTTGACGACGTATCCGCTCACCAGCGGCAGCAAGGGCCTGCATCTGTACGCCCCGCTCGAAGAACCCGTCAGCTCGCAAGGCGCGGTCGTGCTGGCCAAACGCGTTGCGCAGCAACTGGAACAGGCGATGCCCAAGCTCGTCACATCGACCATGACGAAGAGCCAGCGGGCGGGAAAGGTGTTCCTGGACTGGAGCCAGAACAACGCGTCGAAGACCACCATCGCGCCGTATTCGCTTCGCGGACGCGAACATCCGACAGTCGCGGTACCACGCACCTGGGACGAGATCGCCGACCCGAAACTGCGGCATCTGCGCTTCGATGAGGTGCTGGCCCGCGTCGACGAGATGGGTGACCTGTTGGCGCCGCTGGACGAGGCCGTGCCTACTGTGGACAAGCTGACCAAATACCGCAGCATGCGCGACGCGTCGAAGACGCCGGAGCCGGTGCCGGCGAAACCGCCGAAGGCCGGAGATGACAATCGCTTCGTCATCCAGGAGCACCACGCGCGGCGACTGCACTACGACTTGCGCCTCGAGCGCGACGGTGTGCTGGTGAGCTGGGCGGTGCCGAAGAACCTGCCCGACACCCCGTCGGTGAACCACCTTGCCGTGCACACCGAGGACCATCCGTTGGAGTACTTGACATTCCACGGGACCATCCCGGCGGGGGAGTACGGCGCGGGGAAGATGATCGTCTGGGACACCGGTACGTACGAGACCGAGAAGTTCAACGACTCCGCCGACAACGGGGAGGTCATCATCACCCTGCACGGGAAAAAGATTGACGGCCGGTATGCGCTGATTCAGACCGACGGCAAGAACTGGCTGGCGCACCGGATGAAGGAGCAGAAGTCGCCGCACACAGGCGATATGGCGCCGATGCTGTCCATCGAGGGTTCGGTCGCCAATCTCAAGGCCTCGCAGTGGGCGTTCGAGGGAAAGTGGGACGGCTACCGGCTGTTGGTCGACGCCGACCACGGCGCGCTGACCCTGCAGTCCCGGAGCGGCCGCGACGTCACGCACGAATACCCCCAATTGCAGCCGCTGGCAGCCGATCTCGCCGATCATCACGTGGTTCTCGACGGGGAGGTGGTGGCGCTCGACGAGTCCGGTGTACCCAGCTTTTCCGAGATGCAGAATCGGGCGCGATCGACCCGAGTCGAGTTCTGGGCCTTCGACATCCTGCGCCTCGACGGCCGCTGGCTGTTGCGCGCGAAGTATCGCGATCGCCGGCGCCTGCTGGAGACGCTGGCCGTGGGCGGCGGCGTCATAGTCCCCGATCTGCTGCCCGGCGACGGCGCTGAGGCGATGGAGTATGCGCGCAAGCAGCGGTGGGAAGGGGTCATCGCCAAAAAATGGGACTCCACCTACCAGCCGGGCCGGCGTTCGTCGTCGTGGACCAAGGACAAGATCTGGAACACCCAGGAAGTGGTGATCGGCGGCTGGCGTGAGGGCACCGGTGGTCGCACAAGCGGTATCGGCGCGCTGATGCTCGGAATTCCCGCCGCCGGCGGACTGCAGTTCGTCGGACGCGTCGGGACCGGCTTCACCGAAAGGGAACTGGCGAAGCTCAAGGGAATGCTCAAGCCGCTGCACACCGACGAATCACCGTTCAACACAAGGCTTCCCAACGTCGACGCGAAGGGCGTGACGTTCGTCGAGCCAAAGCTGGTCGGGGAGGTTCGCTACAGCGAACGCACCGGCGACGACCGGTTGCGCCAGCCGAGTTGGCGCGGGTTGCGCCCGGACAAGTCTCCCGACGAGGTCGTGTGGGAGGGAGCGGGCTAGCCCGCCTGAAACCCCGGCAGTTTCAGCGCGCCATCTGCGGGGTAGCCCCTAGCGTCGGCGCAACACAAGTGCCGCTACTCCAAGGGGGAGAAATGCAGCGATCTAGCTTCAGCATGCGACGCGGAACTCTACGGGTACTTGCGGCCGGCGCACTTGGGGGAGTGGCCGCCGTGACGATCGCGGTTCCAAGCGCTTCCGCTCAGCCCCAGTGCACTGCAGCAGGGCTGAGCGGCGCGCTCGGCACGGTGGCGACGGCCACGGGCCAGTATCTCGCCGCGCATCCCGGTGCCGATGACGTCGTGACCAACGCTGGTTCGATGTCACCCCAGGACGGTGAGAACTCGATTCGGGTGTACTTCGCCTCTCATCAGCAGGAGTGGGCCGACCTGCAAGGCATTGCGCGCCCGTTGGCGAACCTGCGGCAGCAGTGCAACGTGGATGTGGCACCCGCACAGATCGCCCGGTTGTTCGACGCGATGGCCTCATAACACGAGGTCGTCGGCCGCTGAGTGACGGCCAGAGTGCGAACGACGCTGCCGCAGTATAGAAGTCGTCAGCACGATGAGACCGCCCACCGCAAGCACCGCGCCCGCGGCGGCCGGTGCGCCGCCGACCCATGCGCCGGTGGCGTTGGCAATGTTGAGCGCCGAAGCCGTCCACGTGACACCGCGCGGTTACAGCCGATTTTCCGGACCCATCACCGCCCACACCGTTTTGCCCACCGGTGTCGGCAATGTTCCCCACATGCGGCACAGCGCGGCGACGACGCGCAGGCCCGATGCGGCGCCATTGGCTTTCCCCTTCTCACGAAGGGAAACGGAGCCACCACCGGCATCCTCCACCGCCACCGTCACCGTCGCGCCGTCGGCCTCGAGGCGTATCACCGGCCGGCTGTCGGTGTGCTGGAGGACATTTTCGACGAACGCGGTCGCGACGACCTTTGCGACCGGAATCAAGTCGGGTTGTGACCACGCCGTCAGCCATTCGGTCACCAAATCGCGGGACCGACGCGGGCTGGTCAGCATCGCAGGCAGTTGTGCACGGGCGCGCCGACGATATCGATGCAGACCAGAGCCGGGGAGAGAGTCGATTGCGGCCTCAACCGTCGGAAATGCGGGTACGTAGCGGGTTACGCCGTTGCGGGAGATGGTTTCTCGGCAGGCGACATCCTCACAGACGAGCAGGATCGGCACCTCCGGCCATCTGCAGACATGCCAGTGCGCACTGGTGAACACCACCCAGGCCGACGGCGCAGGGACGCGCAGTCTGGCAACGTCGATGAGGACGGCCGCAGGCTCGTCAAGCGCCGCCTTGATGATCGTGTCGCGCAGCGCATGGTATGTGGTGGTGTCGAGCAGACCCCCGACGGTGAGCACCGTAGTCCCGCGCACCGACAGTGCGCTGACGGCCAGCTTGCTCGTCCTGTTAGCCGCCACCGCGCTCACCCGCATCGGACGCCGATTTCGCCGCCAGCCGGGTCAGCGCGTCGAAGGCCCCATTGGCGGCGCCCGTTGCCATCATGCCCCGGAGCGCACCCTTGGAGTGCGAGTCCCTGCCAGCCATTGCGAACTGATTACCCGCGCCGGCGCGAGATAACCTCTTTAGAGCTTGGCAATTACGTTTTGCGCGAACATTTCGAGATTGCGGATTTTGGCGTCCAGCGGCTCGGTGTCCTGACCGGTGATGTAGGGAATCCGGAAGCCGACGATAACGTCGGTGACCCCCTTGTCCTCGAGGCGTTTGATGCCATCGAGCGTGAACGCGTCGACCGAGATGACGTGGATCTCGAACGGGCCCGTGCGCCCCTCGTCCTCACGAATTTGGTTGAGCCGCTTGATTAGTCGGTCGAGTTCTGCCGGATCGCCACCGCCGTGCATCCAGCCGTCGCAGCGCGCCGCCCGCTTCAGGGCGGCTTCGGCATGGCCGCCGACGAGGATTGGGATCGGTTTATTTGGCGCCGGCGTCATTTTTGTTTTCGGGATGTCGTAGAACTCGCCGTGGAATTCGAAGTACTCGCCCGTCGTCAGGCCTCGAATGATTTCGATGCACTCGTCCATTCGCCTGCCGCGTTTCGCGAATGGGACACCCAACAGCTCGTAGTCCTCCTTCCACGGGCTTGTGCCCACCCCGAGCCCGAGCCGGTTGTCGAAGAGCGCATTGAGCGAACCCGCCTGTTTGGCCACCAGCGCCGGTGGCCGGATCGGTAGCTTGAGGACGAAGAAGTTGAACTTCAGCGTCGTGGTGACGGCGCAGAGCGCGCCGGCGAGGACGAACGCCTCGATGAAGGCCTTGCCGTCAAGAAACTCACGGCTTCCGTCAGGGGTGTAGGGGTAGGTGGAGTCCGACTCGTATGGGTAGGCGATGCTGTCGGGAATCGTCATGGCGTGGTAGCCCGCCGCCTCGGCCGCCTTGGCCAACGGAATATAGAAGGTCGGATCGGTCATTGCCTCTGCGTAGGTGAATCGCACAGCGCAAGACTAGAACGCGTTCTAGTGCGGCGTTCACGGATCGCGGGTGTGGGAGTGCGGTGGCGGTGAGCGCGGAATCAAAAGCCCTGTACATCAGTGCGCGCCGCGGTGGACCGGGCCAGCGCGAAGGGCTACGGCGCGGTCACTCAGGAGAGTCCCCAGTAATACCGGCATCATGGGCTAGGTGCGCACGTGGCTTACTCGCAATGTCCGCGTGCTGTCGGCGGTCTCGTTTCTGCAGGACGCGGCCAGTGAGCTGCTCTACCCCCTGCTGCCCATCTATTTGACCGCGGTGCTCGGCGCTCCGGCGTCGGTGGTCGGCGCGGTGGAAGGCGCGGCCGAGGGCGCGGCGTCCCTGACCAAGCTGGCGGCCGGGCCTCTGGGCGACCGGTTCGCGCGACGCCCGTTGATCGCGACGGGATACGGCATGGCGGCGCTGGGCAAGGTGTTCGTGGCTGCCGCCACGGCGTGGCCGGGCGTGCTGGCCGGGCGGGTTGTCGACCGGCTCGGCAAGGGAATTCGAGGTGCGCCGCGCGATGCGCTGTTGGTTGCCGACATCGACGACACCGCCCGCGGCAGAGTGTTCGGGTTCCACCGGGCGATGGACACGCTGGGCGCGGTCGTCGGCCCGCTGCTCGGGCTGGCCGGCTACGAACTGCTCGACCACCAGATCGCACCGCTGCTGTGGGTGGCCGTCGTTCCTGCGGTCCTATCGGTCGCCTTGGTGTTCCTGGTTCGCGAACAGCGTCGGGTGCTGCCGCGCGTCGAGCGGACGGCGATCCTTGCCCGGGTGGGTGAGCTGCCGCGTCGCTATTGGCGGGTGACCGCGGTACTGGTCGCGTTCGGGGTGGTGAACTTTCCGGACGCCCTGCTTTTATTGCGGCTCAACGAGATCGGCTTCTCGGTGGTCGAGGTGATCCTGGCGTATGTGACGTACAACGCGGTGTATGCGGTGTCGAGCTATCCGGCAGGCCTGCTCGCCGACAGGATTTCGCGCCCGGCGGTGTTCGGCATTGGTCTGGTGTTCTTCGCGATCGGCTATGCGGGCCTGGGGTTGACGACGGACACCGTCACGGCCTGGGTGCTGATCGGGGTCTACGGATTGTTCACCGGGTTCACCGATGGTGTTGGGAAGGCCTGGATTTCGTCGTTGGTCGGCGCCGATGTACAAGGCAGTGCACAGGGCGTCTTTCAAGGTCTGAGTGGTTTCGCGGTGCTGGCGGCGGGATTGTGGGCCGGATTCCTCTGGGGCGTCGACGGCCGACTGCCGCTACTGGTCTCGGGGGTGATCGGGGCGATCTTCGCGGTCGGGCTGCTCGCCGTGGCGATCGTCAGGCGTCGGGCATGAACACAACGCTTTCCATGGGGTAGGGCGGTGCGCCCACGCCGGCAACGCAGTGTGTGCCCCACGGCGTCACTTCGGTCAACTGGGCCTCGGCGGTGCGGTGGCCGATCGTCACTCGGACCGGTAGTGGCATCCGAAGTGTGCGCTCGGGCGCCAACTCGAAAACCATCCCTCGCCAGTGGTATCGCCCGTCGATCGGGTCGAGGTGACCGGTCAGCCGTACCCGCACGGTGTGGTCCGCATCCTCGACCCACACCTCTGCAGGCCCGTCGTACACGTCGGTCATCGGGGCAGAAAGCCGCTGCGGCGCCACATCCTGCGGGCGATCGGGCCCATCAGCCCGACTTCCTCGAGAAAGGCTGCGAGCGGGGCGAACCCGAGGATCTGGGTTTCGCGGCGGTGCGGGCTATTGCGAGCCATGCGACGGGCGGCGCGGGCGTCGAGTCCGGCGCGTCGATACTGGACACGGTTGGTGAACAGATAACGGAAGAACAAGCCGCCGACACCGTTGAGATTGGCGACCCACCAGCGGTTGATGCGCCGCATCGTCGGAACCCGCTTGCGTAGTCCGTCGCGGGCGAACTGGATGTGGCGGGCTTCCTCGGTGACGTGAATGCGCATGAGCCGCTGCACCATTGGCTGCAGCTCATCGTCGTCCATCATCTGCCGCTGCAACGAATCGAAAATCTCCTCGCCGATCAATGCGGCGACCCACAGCAATGACCCTTGGAAGGTGAATGGCAGCGCGTTGATGATGACACGCTGATACAGCTTGGGCCGCACCGGTTTTGCATCGACGAGGGCGATCGCCTTACCGAACATCACCATGTGCCGGGTCTCATCGCCGAGCTCGGTCAATTCGTAATGCGTGGCGCTTGCGGTGGGATCCTGATGCATCATCTTGCGCAGCAGCGCCTGGTTGAGGATGTTCTCGAACCAGATGCCTGCGGACAGGGTGTTCACGAGCTCGTGCCGGGACAATTCGATCTGCTGCTCGCGAGTCATGCTGTCCCACAACGGCGTGCCGTACAGCGACACGGTCCTGGGTGGCAGGAAGAACTTGTCCGGATCTAGTGGAGCGTCCCAATCGATGTCGACGACGGGGGCGTAGGACTTCTTGACCGAGCCGTTCAGCAGGCGCTCGGAAAACTCTTTGCGCGTGGGTGCAGTCACCGTCGACGTCCCTTCGTTGGTGCTCTGCTCAAGGTAGATACCCGGGCCGCAAGATGTCAATACCCTCGGTACCGCATACCTCGGGTAATTGCTGGTCAGTGGCATACTCGCGAGCGTGACTCGTCGTATCCACGTCATCGGCATCGGCGCGGGGGATCCGGACCATGTGACGGCGCAGGCGATCGACGCGCTCAACGACACCCAGGTGTTCTTCGCGATGGACAAGGGCGATACCAAGGACGACCTGGTGGCGCTGCGCCGCCAGATCTGTGAGCGGTTCATCCGCGAGCCCGGCTACCGGTTCGTCGCGCTGCCCGATCCGCCAAGAGCCAGGGACGGCGATTACCGCAAGGCCGTGGCCGACTGGCACGCCGCGCGCGCACGAATCTGGGCCGACGCCATCGAAGCCGAACTCGAACCGGACGGTGTCGGAGCATTTCTTGCGTGGGGAGACCCGTCGCTGTACGACAGCACGCTGCGAATCCTCGACACCGTGGCGGCCCACGTCGACATCGACTACGACGTCGTTCCCGGTATCACCGCGATCCAGGCGCTGACCGCGCGTCACCGAATCCCGCTCAACGACGTCGGCGAGCCGGTGCTCATCACCACCGGCAGGCAGTTGCGTGAGCACGGGCTGACCGGAAGCGCCGTAGTGATGCTCGACGGCGACTGCACGTTTCGGACGTGCCCGCCGCAGAGCCGGATCTGGTGGGGCGCCTATCTGGGCACGCCGAAGGAACTGCTGGTGTCAGGGACGGTCGGTGACGTCGGCGACAAGATCGCCGAGCTGCGGGCCGACGCGCGCGCCCGGCACGGCTGGATCATGGACATCTACCTTCTGCGGGCGGCCGACTAGCCTGCGCGCGACGTGGCAAGATCAGCGGCATGGGCTCGTTCCTGCTGCGCGCGGCGTTGACCGGGCTCGCATTATGGGTGGTCACGCTTATCGTTCCCGGCATCAGCTTCGTCGGCGCCGACAACACGCTGCAGGAAATCGGCATCATCTTCGTGGTCGCGCTGATATTCGGCGTCGTCAACGCGTTCATCAAGCCGATTGTGCAGATCCTGTCGATCCCGCTCTACATCCTCACGCTGGGCCTGATCCACATCGTCATCAATGCGTTGATGCTGTGGATCACCTCATGGATCACCGAGAACACCACCCATTGGGGCCTGTACATCGACGACTTCTGGTGGACCGCGATCTGGGCGGCGATCGTGCTGTCGATCGTCAGTTGGCTCTTGTCACTGGTGGTGCGAACGGCAGACTAGAGGTCATGCCGGAGCTACCTGAGATCGAAGCGCTCGCCGACCACCTGCGTCGCAACGCCGTCGGGCTCACCATCGGACGCATCGACGTCTCGGCCTTCTCGGTGCTCAAGACGTTCGACCCGGCGATCTCGGTGCTGCACGGCCAGACCGTCACTGGCGCCGACCGGTGGGGCAAGTACCTCGGAATGCAGGCCGGCGACCTGCACCTGATCACCCACCTGTCGAGGGCGGGCTGGCTGAAATGGTCGGACAAACTCGCGGCCGCGCCGCTGAAACCAGGCAAGGGGCCGATTGCACTGCGGGTGCACCTGAAAAACCCGAGCACGCCTGACGAAAGTGTCGGATTCGATCTGACCGAGGCCGGCACCCAGAAGCGGCTGGCGGTCTGGCTGGTCGACGACCCCGCCAAGGTCCCGGGGATCGCCGGGCTCGGGCCGGACGCATTGTCGTTGAGTTCCGAAGACCTGGCCGGTGTGCTGGCCGCACAGGGCGGACGGATCAAAACCGTGATCACCGACCAGAAGGTGATCTCCGGCATCGGCAACGCATACAGCGACGAGATCCTGCATGTCGCCAAGCTGTCGCCGTTCGCCACCGCGAACAAGCTGACCGACGCGCAACTGGCCGCCCTGCACGATGCGATGATCTCGGTGCTCACCGACGCGGTGTCGCGGTCCGTCGGCCAGCAGGCCGCCACGCTCAAGGGCGAAAAGCGTTCCGGGCTAAGGGTTCACGCCCGTACCGGGCTGCCATGTCCGGTGTGCGGAGACACCGTGCGTGAGGTGTCGTTCGCCGATAAGTCGTTCCAGTACTGCCCGACCTGCCAGACCGGCGGCAAGGTGCTGGCCGACCGGCGGCTGTCGCGGCTGCTCAAGTGAGTTGGCAGTACGACCCGGTGGCCGACGACAACGCCTGCTGATACAGCGGGTCGAGTTGACGTGTGCTCACCACCGCGGCCTTCGCGCTCGTCAGGTCAGCCGCGCAGTCCGGGCTGTGTAGTGAATCCCATTGCAGTGCAATCTCGTCCACCATCTTCTTGTTGAACCCGTCGATCGCCGAGCGCGACTCGGACAGGTCGGCGGCCACTGTCGGGGCAGTGGCCGGATCGAACTTCCATTGACCGAAGCGGGTGTACTCGATGCCTTCGGTGGCGTCGATCTGGTCACCGAAGATCGTCTGCACATACTGCGCGTCGATGCCATGGGCGGCGGCGTCGTCACCGACAGCGTCAAGGACCTGGCCCGCCCGTTGCGGATCGGTGATGGGGCCGCCGTTGATCCACTTGTACGCCGCGACCGGATCGGCGGTGGACAGTCGCTGGGCGGCGACATCGACCAACGTGTACAACGTGCTGGCGGGTTCGGCGTGGGCGGCAACGGGCAGGCTGAGCTGGCCGACCAGCAGCAACCCCGCGACCAGCACTGGCGCAGTTCGATTTCGGCTCATGTGCCCATCATCGGTGGTGACTAGTCTGACCGGGTGACTCGGCAGAAAATCCTCATCACCGGTGCCAGCTCCGGACTCGGCGCGGGCATGGCCCGAGCATTCGCTGCCAAGGGGCGTGACCTGGCGTTGTGCGCGCGGCGCGCCGACCGGCTCGAAGAACTGCGGGCCGAACTGCTCGAGCGACATCCCGGCATCACCGTCGCCGTCGCCGCGCTCGACGTCAACGACCACGAGCAGGTGCCGAAGGTGTTCACCGAACTCTCCGACGAGTTGGGCGGCATCGACCGCATCGTCGTCAACGCAGGCATCGGCAAGGGCGCGCCGCTCGGGTCGGGCAAGTTGTGGGCCAACAAGGCCACCATCGAGACCAATCTCGTGGCGGCGCTTGTTCAGATCGAAACGGCGATCGAGATGTTCAACCAGGCCGGCGGCGGCCATCTTGTGCTGGTCTCCTCGGTGCTCGGCAACAAGGGCGTGCCGGGTGTCAAGGCCGCGTACGCGGCGAGCAAGGCCGGGGTGTCGTCGCTGGGCGAGTCGCTGCGAGCGGAGTACGCGGGCGGGCCGATCAAGGTGACGACGCTCGAGCCCGGCTACATCGAATCGGAGATGACCGCCAAGTCCGCGTCGACGATGTTGATGGTCGACAACGAAACCGGGGTAAAGGCGATGGTCGACGCGATGGAACGCGAGACCGGCCGAGCCGCCGTTCCGTGGTGGCCATGGGCGCCGCTGGTACAGCTGCTCAAGGTGTTGCCGCCGCGGATGGCGAAGCCTTTTGCTTAGCCGTCCTTAAGGTTTAGGCATCCGGCGATCGTGGTAGTCGACTTACATGATCGTAAAACTGACGAAAATGACGCCCTTCTTGTTCGCGGGCGCTGCGGCAGCTGCGATCGCCGCAGCACCTATCACCAGCGCAGAGCCGCCTCCTCCGCCGTGTGTCAACGCCGATGGCACTCCGTGTTCGGACATCGGCAGCATCGATGGCGGCGGCGCGGACGTGAACATCCCCTACGGCCCGTCCGGGACCGCTGACGGCGGCGGCGCTGCCGGTTCGATTCCCTATGGCCCGGAAGGCGCAGCAGGCCCCGGCGGAGCCACTGGCCAGATTCCCTTCGGCCCGGGTGGCTCGGCCGGCCCTGACGGCGCCAGTGGATGCATCCCGAACGTGGGTTGCATCAACATCCCGGTCCCGTAGTTGCTACGCCGAGCGGCCGCGCTCGGTGCGGTAGCGACGCACCAGCGCGTCCGTCGACGAGTCGGACTGCTCCGCAGGTGAGCCGTCGGTGGTGATCACCGGCAGCAACGCCTTGGCTTGCGTCTTGCCGAGTTCGACGCCCCACTGGTCGAACGAGTCGATGCCCCAGATGACGCCCTCTGTGAACACCTGATGTTCATAGAGGGCGATCAGCTGGCCGACCACCGACGGCGTCAGCTTGGTGGCAAGGATGGACGTCGTCGGCCGGTTGCCCGGCATCACCTTGTGCGGCACCACTTCCGGCGGTGTGCCTTCCGCCGCGATCTCCTGCGCCGTCTTGCCGAACGCCAGCACCTGGGTCTGGGCGAAGAAGTTGCTCATCAGCAGGTCGTGCATGCTGCCCGTACCGTCGGCAGTCGCGAGATCGTCGGTCGGCTGCGAGAAACCGATGAAGTCGGCTGGAACCAATCGCGTGCCCTGGTGCAGCAGTTGGTAAAACGCGTGCTGGCCGTTGGTTCCCGGCTCACCCCAGAAGATCTCGCCGGTATCGGCGGTGACGGGAGTACCGTCCGCCTTCACCGACTTGCCGTTGGACTCCATCGTCAGCTGCTGCAGATAGGCCGCGAAGCGGGCCATGTCGTTGGAGTAAGGCAGCACCGCGCGCGACTGAGCACCGAAGAAGTCGTTGTACCACAACCCGATTAGGCCCAGCAGCGCAGGCGCATTGGCCTCCAGCGGCGCGTACTTGAAGTGTTCGTCGACGAGGTGGAACCCGGCCAGGAAGTCGGCGAAACGCTCGCGGCCGATCGCGGCCATCACTGACAGGCCGATCGCGGAGTCCACCGAATAACGGCCACCGACCCAGTCCCAGAAGCCGAACATGTTGTCGGTGTTGATGCCGAAGTCGTCGACCAGTTTCTTGTTCGTCGACACCGCAACGAAGTGTTGGGAGACGGCGGCGTCGCCAAGAGTGTCGGTGAGCCAGCGACGCGCGGCCGTCGCATTGGTCAACGTCTCCAGGGTGGAGAACGTCTTCGACGCGACGATGAAAAGCGTTGTGGCAGGCTCGAGTCCGTCGAGTTTGGCCACCAGATCGACGGGGTCGACATTGGAGACGAAGCGCGCCGAGATACCCGCGTCGGCGTAGTGGCGCAGTGCTTGATAGACCATCACAGGGCCCAGATCCGAGCCACCGATACCGATGTTGACGACGGTCTTGATGCGTTCACCGGTGGCGCCGGTCCATTCGCCGCTGCGCAGCCGGTCGGTGAAATCGCCCATCCGGTCGAGTACCTCATGCACATCGGCGACGACGGACTGACCGTCGACGTCCAACTCGACACCGCGCGGCAGCCGCAGCGCGGTGTGCAATACCGCGCGGTTCTCCGAAGTGTTGATGTGCACCCCGGAGTACATGGCGTCGCGGTGCTGCTCGAGGCGGGCCGTGCGGGCCAA
>DATFCF010000527.1:0-3480 GCA_035253445.1 Mycobacterium sp. | reverse complement strand
CGAAGGTGAAGACACCGCTGGCCCCAGCCTCTCGCAGGGCGTGCGCGCGATCGATTGCATCCGTCGGGCCGAACAACGCTGTCATGACCTTCACGCCGTGAAAGCGTAATGCGATTTCGGCGTGTGCAGTCGCGGTGAGCGCGACCAGCCACGTCGAAATCGCTGATTCTGTCGTGAGTCGCACGCGCGGCCGACCGGATTGGCGTTGACTGGTCGCATGACTCAAGCCGACGTCGTCGTGGTGGGTGCCGGGTTCGCGGGGCTGTCGGCGGCCCGCGACCTGGTCCGCCTTGGGCACGAGGTGGTGGTTCTCGAGGGCCGCGATCGCGTCGGCGGCCGATCATCGACCACGACGATCGCCGGCGCACCGGTCGACCTGGGCGGCACCTTCATCGGCCCCACCCAGGATGCGGTGATTGCGCTGGCGAAAGAGCTGGGCTGTGAGACCGTGCGGACGTACATCCGCGGTAAGAACCTGATCCGCTGGCGCGGCCGGGTGCGGTCGTACCGCAGTACGATTCCGCGGCTGTCCATCATCGAGCTGGTCGACGTATCGCGCATCCAGTGGCGGTTCGACCGGGTCTGCCGGCGGGTGCCGATCGATGAACCGTGGACGTCGCCGATCGCCGACATCCTCGACTCCAAGACTCTCGACCAGTGGTTGCGGTACGTGCACGCGGGCGCGTCGACGCGGGATCTGATGGCGATCATGGCGCGGGTGACGTGGGGCTGTGAGCCCGAAGAGGTGTCGATGCTGCACGCGGTCCGCTACGTGAAGGCCGCCGGCGGTATCGGCCGCATGCTCGACGTGGAGGGCGGCGCGCAACAGGACCGCTTCCCCGGCGGCACCCAGCAGATCGCCGTGCGGATGGCCGAAGACCTCGGCCCACGCGTGGTGCTGGACGCGATCGTGCGCAGCATCGAACGACGCGCCGACGGAACCCTGACGGTCCGGTCCGACCGCGGCGACGTGGCCGCCAAGGCCGTCGTCGTCGCGATCCCGCCCGCACACCGTGCCGGCATCGAGTTCGATCCGGTCCTGCCTCCCGAATACGAGAAGCTTGCGCAGCATTGGCCGCAGGGCAGCCTGAGCAAGGCATACGCGGCCTACGAGACGCCGTTCTGGCGGGCGAACGGCTGCTCGGGCGAGGCGCTCTCCGATGAGGGGCCGGTCTTCATCACCTTCGACGTCAGCCCGAGCGACACGGGCCCCGGCATTCTGTTGGGCTTCACCGATGCGCGCTCGTTCGACCCACTGCCGGCACTTCAGCGTCGCGAACGCGCGCTTGCCGGCTTTACGACGCTATTCGGCGATGAAGCGTCGAAACCGATCGACTACATCGACCATTGTTGGGGCACAGAGGAATTCGCTCCCGGCGGCCCGACAGCCGCGGTGCCGCCGGGCTCGTGGACGACGTACGGGCCGTGGCTGCGCAAACCGGTCGACGGAATCCACTGGGCGGGGACAGAAACCGCCGACGAGTGGACCGGCTTCCTCGACGGCGCGGTCCGTTCGGGCAAGCGGGCGGCCGACGAGGTTCACCGGGCGCTTTCCGGAGCCGCCGGGCCGGCGACGTCCGGCAGAGCCTAGGCGCTTCGCTTCTGACTGACGGTCTCGACGAGCAGCCGCAGCTGCTTGTTGACCTCGTCGGGGCGCTCGACGATGGCGCAGTGACCGCCGGGCAGCTCGACGAACTGCGCCAAGTTCGGTGCCATCTGGGCGATGCGGCGCGACGAAACCACCGGCAGCAGCCGGTCCTTCGCGCTGCCGATCACCAACGTCGGGACCGTCAGATTCGTCAGCCCGATGTGCTCGGGCCCGAGCGCGTCGACCAGTGCCCGCGCCCAGCCGCCGCGACCCGCAGGCGGTGTCGACGTGAACAGTTCGTGGATGAAGTCGACGACGGCGGGGTCGGCGTCGCGGCCCACCGCAATCGTCGACACGAACCGCCGGCTGGGCCGATCCGCCGCACGCAGCAGAGGCGCCGCACCGAACGTCTTCAGCAGGGTGCCTGCCGCACGGACGCGGGCGTCGGCCAGGCGAGGTGGCACGGGAAGGAGCTGCACATTGCGCAGCAGGTCGCCGGTGGTCGTGTTGATCAGTGCGACGGCGTCGGCGCGTTGGGCGACCCGCTCGGGATAGCGATCGGCCCACGACGTGATCGCCATACCGCCCATCGAATGCCCGGCGATCACGGCGCGTTCACCCGGTGCGAGCGCCGCCTCGAGGACGGAGTCGAGGTCGGCGGCGAGGTGGTCGAGGCTGTAGGCGTGACGCCGCGCGGGTATGTCGCTGCGGCCATGCCCGCGATGATCGAACGCGATGACGCGGTAGTCGCTGGAAAGGTCCGCGATCTGGTAGCCCCACACCCGGATAGCGCACGTGATGCCGTGCGCGAGCACGATCGGGTAGCCGTCGTCTGGCCCGAAGACCTCGGCGTGGAGGCGGGTGCCGTCCTTGGAGCGGACGACCATGTCGCGACCGGGCGGCATCGCCTCGGCCGCGGCGAATCGTCTACCCGCCGGGCCGGTCTCCTGGCCACGTCTCATGCGTGCTCCCATCGAGTTCGGCAACGTTGCCGGGACCCGTCATCCTACCGGTTGGTAGGGAGGCCGCCGGTCGCGATGTTAAATGGTGCGATGCGCGCGATACAGATAGCCCGGCTCGATGGCCCACACGCAGCGGAAGTCGTCGAGCTCGACGAGCCCGACGGTGAGGGCGCGGTCGTCGTCGACGTGCACGCAGCGGGCGTGGCGTTTCCCGATGCACTGCAGTCGCGCGGGCTCTATCAGTACAAGCCGGACCTGCCCTACACCCCGGGAGCGGAGATCGCGGGCGTCGTGCGAAGCGCCCCAGATGGCACCCACGTGGCAGCCGGCGACCGGGTGGCCGGCCTGACGATGCTGTCCGGGGCGATGGCCGAAGTCGTTGCGCTGCAACCTGATCGAGTGTTCAAGCTGCCGGACTCGGTGTCGTTCGAAGCCGGCGCGGGCCTGCTGTTCAACGACCTCACGATGCATCACGCGTTGCGGACGCGAGGCCGGCTGGCCGAGGGCGAGACCGTGCTGGTGCACGGCGCGGCGGGCGGAATCGGCACCTCGACGTTGCGGCTGGCACCCGCCTGGGGCGCGTCGCGCACGATCGCGGTGGTCAGCACCGAGGAGAAGATCGGCGTCGCCAGGGCTGCCGGCGCGTCCGACGTCGTGCTGGCCGATGGCTTCAAGGACGCGGTCAAGGAGCTGACGGACGGCCGCGGCGTGGATATCGTCGTCGACCCCGTCGGCGGGGACCGCTTCACCGACTCGCTGCGCTCGCTGGTGGCCGGCGGACGGCTGCTGGTGATCGGCTTCACCGGCGGCGAGATCCCCACGGTGAAGGTGAACCGGTTGCTGCTCAACAACATTGATGTCGTTGGCGCGGGCTGGGGCGCCTGGACGTTCTCGCATCCCGGATATCTCGCCGAGCAGTGGGCCGAACTC
>DATFCF010000526.1:0-6062 GCA_035253445.1 Mycobacterium sp. | reverse complement strand
CGGAAGGTCGGTCTCCAACGCAAACCACAGCGCCGCCGCACCAGTGTCGTCGGTGCCGAGGCCCGGGCCGACCACCCAGGCCTGCACGCGGCCGGATCCCTGCGCGCTCGGCGCGGCGATGACTTCTGGCCACTGCGAAAGCACTTGCTGCCCCGCGCTTCCCGCGTAGCGCACCATGCCGGAGGTGGCGGCCACCGCGGCGCCGGTGCACAACACGGCGGCGCCGGGATACGTCGCCGAACCGGCCAGGACGCCCGTCACGCCCTGCGTGTACTTGTCGTCTTTGGGTCCGGGTATGGGCCAGCGAGCCTTGACGTCGGCGGCGTCGAATCCCAGCATGTCGGTGGCCGGCAAATCGAGGCCGATGTCCACCAGCTCGACGCGGCCGCAATCGCCAAGCGCGTGAACGGGTTTGAGGCCGCCAAAGGTGACGGTCAGGGCGGCGTGCACATGCGGGCCGTCGGTGGCGCCGGTCTGCACATCGATGCCGCTGGGGATGTCGACGGCGACCACGGGGATGCCCGCGTCGTCAACGGCTTCGAATATCTTGGCCGCGTCGGCGCGCAGCGGTCCGGCACCGGAGATGCCGACGACGCCGTCGATCACCAGATCGGTTGTCACCGGAACGCTTTCCACCACCGCACCGCCGGCCTTCCGGAAGGCGGCCAGCGCCGCCTTATGGGTGCGCTCGGGTTTGAGCAGCACGACGGCGGCCGCCGAACCGCGGCGGCGCAGGAAGGTGGCCGCCCAGAGCGCGTCGCCGCCGTTGTCGCCGGATCCGACGACGGCGCAGACCCGGCGACCGGAAATGCCGCCGGTCAGCAGGACGAGTTCGCGGGCGATCGCGGCGGCAAGGCCGTAGGCCGCTCGTCGCATCAACCCGCCTTCGGGCAACGACGCCAGCAGCGGCGCTTCCGCTTCGCGGATCTCATCGGCGGTGTAGTAGTGCCGCATCAGCTCCCGTCCCGCTCGCCTTGCCCGCGCTGCAATACATTACGTGCCTTTGCCGGTCTAGGGTCACAGATATGCGGCGAATGCGGATTGCGCATTCTCTCGCCGTCGTCGCTGCGCTGGTCAGTGCGCTGATCGGCTGCGTCGAACTACAACAGCGGGTCGGCCGCATACCGTCCGCATCGGTGGATACGCCGGATCCGGGCACCTGGCGCACATCATCAAGATGGTGCCGCAGCACGGACGCGTCGGCCTCGCCGCGGACCACGCGTTGTCGGTGGTCGCGCAGCCGCTGCACTCGTCGACGTCACCCGTCGACCCGCGGGCGCGCAGCCAACCCCTTCGAGCAGGTGCCGCTGCTGGCGGTGCGGAGACCGCTCGCAGCCGCCCGTTGCTCGCGCTGCTAGCTGGTCACGCTCCGTCCACGTCATCCCACAATCGGCCGGCCCTCTCGGCGATCTCGGCGGGATACTCGCCATTGATGGCGTGCGATGCGTCGGCCCACAGCTCGACCTGTCCGCGCGGCAAGAGATTTCGTGCCCGCGCCACCGCGCGGTCGGCGTCGAGCATCACGCTCCGGCCGGCGATCAGCGCAAGCACAGGGACATCGAGCGACCGCAACTGGTCGTCGGTGAACGACTTCGGCATCGCCTTGCGCAAGGTGAAAGCATTGGATGCAGCGGAAATCAGCGCGGTCTCCGACGCCGCGGCGTCGGCGTCGGCTCCACCGGCGATCCAGCTGAACACCTTGCGCTGCACCGAGTCCGGCAGGGGCAGAAACATTCCGGCCGCGATCGCCATCGCCTTGACCGGGACCGGCGCGAACGTGAAAACCGGGTCAAGCAACGTCAGCGAGGCCGCCCGGGCCGGGCGACGGACCGCGTAGTTGACCGCCGTCCAGCCGCCGATCGACACCCCCATCAGATGCACGCAATCCAGGCCGAGGCCTGCCAGTGTGTCGTCCATCCATTGGGCCTCGTCGTCGGGCCCGGTGATCGGCTTGTCCTGCACCGACATCCCGGCCTCGCCCAGAAGGTCGACCCCGATGACGGTGCGGTGCTCGAGCAGCGCGGGGATGTTGACCCGCCACATCGGTGTGGAGGCATTGCGGCCGGGCAACACCACCACCGGCGGACCGCCGGAGTGTCCATCGAACCGGTAGGCGCGCACGGTACCGAATGAGGTTGGCACATCGGTCGGCTCGCTGGGCGGAAGTTCCGCCATGGCAGCCTGGTAGACGCTCAGGTAGTGCGCCCGGGCCCGCTCGCCCTTGAAGTGTCCGACGTTGCGGCGCGGCACTACTCGACGGTGACGGACTTGGCGAGATTGCGCGGCTTGTCGACGTCGTAACCGCGGGCCCGTGCTACGCCCGCGGCGAACACCTGCAGCGGAATCGTCGACAGCAGCGGCTGGAAAAGCGTTGACACCGCCGGTATTTCGATCAGGTGATCGGCATAGGGCCGGACGGTGTCATCGCCTTCCTCGGCGATGACGATGGTGATGGCGCCGCGCGCCTGGATCTCGCGGATGTTCGACATCAGCTTGGCGTGCAACACCGCGGCGTTCTTCGGCGACGGCATGACGACGATGACCGGAAGGCCGTCTTCGATCAGCGCGATCGGACCGTGCTTGAGCTCACCGGCGGCGAAACCCTCGGCGTGCATGTAGGCGAGCTCCTTGAGCTTGAGCGCGCCTTCGAGCGCCACCGGATAGCCGACGTGGCGGCCGAGGAACAGCACCGTCTGCGATTTGGCGAACTGCTTGGCCAGCGCATACACCGGTTCGAGCGTGTCGAGCACCCGGGCCACCAGGTCGGGCATGGCTTCCAGGTCGCGGTATTCGCGCTCCACCTCGTCGGGGTACTTGGTGCCGCGGGCCTGCGCAAGCGCCAGTCCGACAAGATAATTCGCGGCGACCTGCGCCAGGAACGTCTTGGTTGACGCGACGCCGATCTCCGGTCCGGCACGGGTGTACAGCACCGCGTCGCATTCCCTGGGGATCTGCGAGCCGTTGGTGTTGCAGATGGCCAGCACCTTGGCCTTCTGCGTCTTGGCGTGCCGCACAGCCTCGAGTGTGTCGGCGGTTTCACCGGACTGCGAGATGGCGACGACGAGCGTGTGCTGATCCAAAACCGGGTCGCGGTAGCGGAATTCGCTGGCCAGCTCGACCTCGACGGGCAGCCGCGTCCAGTGCTCGATCGCGTACTTGGCCAGCAGCCCTGAGTGATACGCGGTGCCGCACGCCACCACGAACACCTTGTCGATCTCGCGCAACTCTTGGTCGGAGAGCCGCTGTTCGTCGAGCACGATGCGGCCGCCCGAGAAGTGGCCGAGCAGGGTGTCGGAGACGGCTGCGGGTTGCTCGGCGATCTCCTTGAGCATGAAGTACTCGTAGCCGCCCTTCTCGGCGGCCGAGGTGTCCCAGTCGATATGGAACTTGCGGTAGTCCGTAGAAGGATCAGCGGGATGGCCATCGAAGTCGGTGATGCGGTAGCCGTCGGCCGTGACGACCACGGCCTGGTCCTGGCCCAGCTCGATGGCGTCGCGGGTGTGCTCGATGAACGCGGCCACATCGGAACCGACGAACATCTCGCCGTCCCCGACGCCCAGCACCAGCGGCGTGGAGCGCCTGGCGGCGACGATCGTGCCCGGGTCGTCGGCGTTGGCGAAGACCAACGTGAAGTGGCCCTCGAGTCGGCGCAGCACCGTCATCACAGAGCCGACGAAGTCGCCTGCAGTGGGTCCATGGTGGTACTGCCGGGACACCAGGTGTACGGCCACCTCGGTGTCGGTGTCGCTGGCGAACTCGACGCCGGTGGCCTCCAATTCGGCGCGCAGCGGGGCGAAGTTCTCGATGATCCCGTTGTGGACGACCGCGATCTTCCCGGTCGCGTCGCGGTGCGGATGCGCGTTGCGGTCGGTAGGCCGGCCGTGGGTGGCCCAGCGGGTGTGGCCGAGGCCGGTGCTGCCGGAGAGGCTGACGGCCTCGCTTTCGCCGAGCGCGCCCTCCAGGTTGGCCAGCCGGCCCGCGCGCCTTCGCACCGTCAGCCCACCGTTGCCGTCAATCAGCGCTATGCCCGCGGAGTCGTAGCCGCGGTACTCCATCCGGCGCAGCGCGTCGACCACGATGTCGCAGGCAGGACGCTGCCCGACGTAGCCGACGATTCCACACATAGCGTTCCAGGGTAGTGCAAGCGCCGCCTGCCGCCTCCTGCGCTACGGTCGTCTGGTGGCCCGCACAAAGAAGCTGTTTGCCGCTTTGACCCGCCGCGGCCCGCACCGCGTTTTGCGCGGTGACCTGGCCTTTGCCGGTATGCCCGGCATCGTCTACACCCCGGAGTCGGGGATGAACCTGCCCGGGGTCGCGTTCGGTCACGATTGGGTCGCGAAGGCCGACCGCTACTACGGAACGCTGGAGCATCTGGCGTCGTGGGGCATCGTCGCCGCGGCGCCCGATACCGAGACGAGCCTGGCGCCGTCGGTGCTCAACCTGGCGTTCGACCTTGGCTCGACCCTGGACATCATCTCGGGTGTGCGGCTGGGTCCCGGGAAGATCAGCGTGCACCCCACCAAGCTGGGCGTCGTCGGCCACGGTTTCGGCGGGTCGGCCGCGGTGTTCACGGCCGCGGGCATGCCCAAGGGGCCGCATGGCCCAAAAGCCGTCGCCGCGCTGTTCCCGACGGTCTCCAAGCCGCCCGCCGAGGAGCCGGCGGTGTCCCTGCAAGTGCCGGGTCTGATATTGACGGCGCCCGGTGACCCGATGACGCTGCGCTCGAACGCCGTCGAGTTGGCCCGCGTGTGGAAGGGCGCCACGCTGCGCACGGTCAACAACGGAAAGGCCGGCGGCCTGATCGAGGGCACGCGGCTGGCCCGCGTGGTCGGGTTGCCCGGCGCCGATCGCAGCACCCAGAAGGTGGTGCGGGCGCTGCTGACCGGCTATCTGCTGCACTTGCTGACCGGCGACAAGACCTATCGCGACTTCGCCGACCCCGAAGCCGACCTGCCGAAGGCTCCCGTGATGGACCCCTTCTCCGACGATCCGGTGGACCTCGAGGACAAGGTCGTCGCCCTCTTGAAGCCGTAGAAACCCCTGCCATGCGGACAGGCATTTTTCTGAGTTACGCCGGCGGCTTTCGTGAGGCCGTCGACGACGTCGTCGAACTGGAGAAGATCGGCGTCGACATCGCCCTTGTGGCCGAGGCGTATTCGTACGACGCGATCAGCCAGCTCGGCTACCTGGCGGCCAAGACGTCGCGGATCGAGCTGGGTTCGGGCGTGGTTCCCATCTACATCCGCACCCCGTCGCTGCTGGCGATGACGGCCGCCGGCCTCGACTACGTCTCCGACGGCCGCTTCCGGTTGGGCATCGGGACTTCGGGGCCACAAGTCATGGAAGGTTTCCACGGCGTCGCATTCGACGCGCCGCTAGGACGTACACGCGAAGTCGTCGATATCTGCCGCCAGGTGTGGCGTCGGGAACGGGTCCAATACGACGGTAAGTACTACCAGATCCCATTGCCGGCCGACCGTGGCACCGGCCTGGGTAAACCGCTGCAACTGATCAACCATCCTGTGCGCGACCGCATTCCGATCACGATCGCCGCGTTGGGGCCGAAGAACGTCGAGTTGACGGCCGAGATCGCCGAGGGTTGGCAACCGGTGTTCTTCTACCCGGAGAAGGCCGATGAGGTGTGGGGCGAGGCCCTGCGGGCCGGATACGCCAAGCGCGACCCTGCACTGGGCCCACTGGACGTCATGGTGAGCGCACCGCTGGCCATCGGCGACGATGTGGATGACCGATTAGCTTGGGTCAAACCACAATTGGCGCTCTACATCGGCGGCATGGGTGCGCGCGGCCGCAACTTCTACCACAACCTGGCCACCCGTTACGGGTTCGGCGACGTGGCCAATCGAATTCAGGACTTGTACCTGGATGGCAAGAAGGCCGAAGCCATCGACGCGGTTCCCGATGAACTGGTACGCCGCGTGTCGCTGGTCGGGCCACGTGGATTCGTCAAGGAACGCTTGGCCGCCTTCGCCGAAGCTGGAGCCACCACGCTGCTGCTCCAGCCGTTGTCCGGCGATCGCGGCGAATCCGTGCGCTATGTCGAA
>DATFCF010000525.1:0-4637 GCA_035253445.1 Mycobacterium sp. | reverse complement strand
TGCTATTGGCTGGGTGTGGTGGACAGCGGAGCGACGACTCCGCGGCCGGGGAAACCGAGCCGACGTCGTGCGAAGTGACCGCTGACGCCCGGCTGAGTATCGCGACGGGGAACACCACCGGGGTTTACTACACCCTCGGCGGTGCCTATGCCGAGGCCATCAGTAAGGCGACCGCTGGCAAGCTGAAAGCCACCGCGGCGGAGACGTCCGCGTCGCTGCAGAACATCCAGCAGTTGGTAGCGGGTACCCACCAGATCGCGTTCTCGCTCGCCGACACCGCCGCGGACGCCGTCAACGGCACGGCCTCGTTCGACGAGAAGCAGCCCATCGCCGCACTGGCGCGGCTGTATCCCAACTACACCCAGGTGATCGCCCGCACCGACGCCGGAATCAACTCGATCGCCGATATGCGGGGCAAGCGCGTGTCCACCGGCGCGCCGAATTCCGGCACCGAGGTGATCGCCAACCGGATGCTGGAGGCGGCCGGACTCGATCCCACCAAAGACATCCAGGCGCAGCGCACGGAACTGGGCAAGACCGTCGAGGGGATGAAGGACGGCTCCATCGACGCGATGTTCTGGTCCGGCGGCCTGCCGACCGGTGGCATCACGGATCTGTTCGTCAGCCAGCGTGACGCCGTCAAATTCCTCGATGTCACAAACACTTTGACGAAGCTGCAGGAGATCAATCCGATCTACGAACGTGGCGTGATCCCTGCGAGCACCTACCAGACGCCGGCGGACGTGCCGACCGTCGTGGTGCCCAATGTGCTTCTGGTCAAAGACGATATGGACGGAAACACCGCCTGTGTGCTGACGAAGGCGCTGTTCGACAACAAGGCCGATCTGGTCAAGGCGAACAAGGCGGCCGACGGCATCGCCCTGGACACCGCCCGCCAGACCAGCCCGGTGCCGCTGCATCCCGGCGCCAAGAAGGCGCTCGACGAACTCGGCGCACCCACCTGACCGAGAGCTCCGGGGCCGGCTACGAAGACGAAAAGCCGGCGCGCCAGCTGACCGGGTGGGTACACCACCTGGTGACGGCTGCCTGCGTCCTGGTCGGGCTGTTCGCGCTGTATCAGGTGTTCTTTCCGCTGGCGCAGGGCAACCAGGTATCGCTGATCTTGTTCCTGGCGGCGGTGCTGCCGTTGACGTTGTTGTGCTATCGCTCGGGGGTGCGGCTCCGTCGTCGTGCGGACCCACAAACCACCAGGGACAACCCGACACCGATCGACTGGCTGCTTGCCGTGGTGGCATTCGTGGCATGCCTCTATCCGGTGCTTTCATTCCAAATCGGTGATGGGGGTGGAGGATTCGACGAGTTCCTCAGTCGGCAGGGCACACCAGGGGTGGTCGACGCCGTCGTGGGAACGATCGTTTTGCTGTTGGTGCTGGAGGCATGCCGCCGCACGACGGGCGTCGCGCTGCCGATCGTGCTGGTACTCGCCCTCGGCTACGCCTACTACGGCGGCTACCTGCCGCAGGGTGCGGCGATCGCGCACGCCGGCGTGGACTGGGACCAGATCATCAGCGCATCGTTCATCCAGTCGACCGGACTGTACGGCGTGCCGTTGGACGTCGCGGCCACCTACATCGTGCTGTTCACCATCTACGGCGCCGTGCTGGACGCATCGGGTGCCAGCAAGTTCTTCATCGACCTGTCCTTCTCCGCGTTCCGCCGGTCTCGCGCCGCGCCGGGCCGGACCGTGACGCTGGCCGGGTTCCTGATGGGCAGTGTTTCCGGCTCGGGGACCGCGACGACCGTCAGCCTGGGATCGGTGACATGGCCGGTGCTGCGCCGCGCCGGCTATCCGGCCGAGAACGCCGGAGGAATGCTGGCCGCCGCGGGCATAGGCGCGATCCTTTCGCCGCCGACGCTGGGCGCTGCTGCCTTCATCATCGCCGAGTACCTACAGGTGTCATATCTGACGGTGCTGGTCTGGGCGATCGTGCCGACGATCCTGTACTACCTCGGCATCCTGCTCGCCGTCGAGATCGACGCTCGCCGCTACGCCACCCGTGAAGTCGATGTCGAAACGGAATCGACGTGGCGGCTGGTGGGCAGGTTCGGCTATCACTTGATTTCGCTGGCGACGATTGTGGTGTTCCTTGCGATGGATGTGTCGGCCGTGCGGGCCGTCGTCTACGCGACCGCGGTGCAGATCGTGCTGTCGTACCTCGACCGTGAGCACCGGCTCACTCCGGCCAAGCTCTACCGCGCGCTGGCCATGGGTGTGCGAGGCGTGCTTTCGGTGGCAGCGGTGTGTGCCGCCGCCGGCGTCGTCGCCGCGATGATCACCCGAACCGGTCTGGGCCTGCAGTTGAACTCCATTCTGGTGAACACCGCACGCACCATCACCGAAAACCCTACGGCTGTACTAATTCTCACCGCGGTGTTCGCGGCGCTGGCGGTCTCGGTGCTCGGCCTCGCGGTGCCGGTCACGGCGTCGTTCGTGATCAGCTGGGTGATCATCGGGCCGGCGTTGCAGGATCTCGGCGTCTCAGCGCCGGCAGTGGCGATGTTCGTGTTCTATTTCGCGGTGCTGTCCGAAGTGACTCCGCCGACGGCACTGGCCTCCGTCGCCGCTTCAGCGATCACCGGCGGCAGGGTGATCCCGACGATGATGCAGACGTGGAAGTACACGCTGCCCGCCTTCCTGGTGCCATTCGCGTTCGTGACAACAGACAACGGCGAAGGCCTTCTCGGCCTGAAGTCGATTGCCGACATGGCGTGGACCGCCGTGGTCGCTGCGCTGGCAGTGGCGGCACTGGCGGTGGTCACCGGCGGGTGGCTGATCCGCAGGGCGGGGTGGCCCGAGCGGCTGCTGTGTATGCCGGCGGCGGTGTTGTTGCTGTACATGCAACCGATAACGATGGCCGTTGGAGCGGGCCTGCTCGCGGTAGCAGTTGTCCTGAATCTCGTTATCGCTCGCAGAGCACCAGTGGAATCACCCGATCAGTCGCTTGCCGATAGCCCCGGTACGGCGGATACAGCTTGATCAGCTTGGGCCAGTAGTACTTTCGTTCGTCGTCGGTGGCGTCCCTCGCTACGAGGTCGAGATGTTCGCCGCGAATCTGGATGTGCACCTTGGGGTCTTCCTTGAGGTTGCGGTACCAGCCTGGGTTGGCGTGACGTCCTCCGAAGGAGGCCGGCAGGATCACCCGATCGCCGTCACGCAGATACAGCGTCGGCGTGGTGCGCTGCTGGCCGGACTTGCGTCCGGTGGTGGTGATCAGCGCCGCGGGAAACCACAGCAGCTTTGCGCCCAACCGCCCGTTCGTGCGCTGATACACCCAGATGTGGGCACGCGCGAAGTACTTCATCAGCAGCACAAGGAACTTTGAATTCCGGACCCGTCGCCGCTCTGTCATATGACATGACTAGCCGTAGCGGACATCTTGCAAACCACGAGTTCGTCGACAGCGGGCCGAGTGGCGTCATGGCGAGGAGGCCAGGACCGGATTTCTAGCAGCGCGATGAGAACTGCGGGCGAGGTACGCCTACTTCTTGGTGCGACGGCTTCCGCCGTGCCAATCCTCCTCGACGCCAACCGTTTCGGCATCGACGCCGAAGGCGGCCAGCTGAGGGCGTTCCCGCAGACTGCGCTTGATCTCCGAGAAGCCTGCGAAGCCGGCCAGGCCGATGACATGGTCCCAGAGCCGGCTGGCGTCCTGCGGACTCGGCAGCCTGCTGATCACCGGGCCGAAGAACGCGGTGCCGCCGGGCGGTTGGAAATGCAGGATCGGTGTTCCGACATCGCGACCCGTCAGGGCAAGTGCCTCCTCGGTCTCGGCGCGGATCGTGTCGTCGAGCGTCGTGTCGTCGAGCGCGCCGGCAAGGTCGACGGGCAGCCCGGCATTGCGCAACAACGGCTCCAGTTCGGGTGGGCCCAGACTCGATGCGGTCAGTGGATCGTTGTCGCGGTGAGTGTCGAACAAGCGCGTTCCGATCGCGCTGTAGAGGGGCCCGACCGCATCTCGTCCATGCTTCGAGCGGGTCCGCGCGCAGACCCGTAGCAGTCGCAGGCCCGCCGTATGGCCGGCCTCGTAATCCTCGGGGAAGCGCGTGACGTAGTCCACGTTCGCGTTGACGATCCGCAGCGAGATGAACCGCCAGTCAACGCTGTAATTACGTTGAGCGGCCACCATGCGCACCCATTTGCTCGTCAGCCAGGCGAACGGGCAGACCGGGTCGAAATAGAAATGAAGGTCGGCCATGGCGGTCATGGTTCGCAGACAACCACTAGGACTTGGTCAGGAAAGGGCGGATGCTCGCGCGGATCTGGTGGATCTGGCCGTCGGTCGCAGGGATGACGAACGTCTCGTCGATGTGGGCGCCCACCCGCCGCCCGCCGATCGACGGTTTGGTCTCCAGATCGAAACGAGCCCGCACCACGTCGCCGTCCACGGTGAACTCGGGCACGGTCGTGGCGCGGATGACCCGGTACTGCAGTCCGCGATTCAGGCTGCGGCGCAGGTGATTTCCCGAGAATCCGGTCTTGAGTCCCACCTCGACGCGGGTGCAATGAGGCGCGAACGGCACCTTGTCGGCATCGTGGCTCACCAGCGCATCGATGTACGCCTGCGCGGCCGCGATCCGTTCGGCTTCCGAAGCGGGCACTAGATGCGTTCGATGAT
>DATFCF010000524.1:0-8681 GCA_035253445.1 Mycobacterium sp. | reverse complement strand
CGGCCACCGCGTCGAACGCCCAGGTGGTCCGGCTGGCCCCGCCGGTCAAGGTGTTGAGGTTCTCGACGACGACCCCGTCGCCCAGAACGGGGCGCAGCACGGACTCGAGCTGTTGTTTCACTTGCGCCCGAATCCGAAGAGCCGCTGCGCGACTCGGCGGATCTGAATCTCCTCGGCGCCCTCGGTGATCCGGTAGCGGCGGTGGTGGCGGTAAATGTGTTCGAACGGTTCGTGCCGGCTGTAGCCGACACCGCCGAACACCTGCATGGCGCGGTCGGCGGCCTCACAGACCAGACGGTTGGCGCGGTAGTTGGCCATCGACACCTTGTCCGACACCTCCATGTGGTGGTCGTGATCGAGGTGCCAGGCCGCGTAGTACACCAGCAACCGCACCATCTGGGCTTCGGTCTGAAGCTCGACCAACGGCCACTGCACGGCCTGGTTCACCGCCAGCGGCTTGCCGAACACATTCCGTTCGCCTGCGTAGGCGACGGCGCGGTCGACGCAGTATTGCGCAGCGCCCAGGCTGCTGGCTGCCTGCCGAATCCTGTTCTCGTGCAGGAAGGTCTGGCCAACCTCCAGGCCACGGTCGACCTCGCCGAGCACCGCATCACCAGGGATACGCACATCGTTGAGTTCGACCTCGCCGTGGTCGGTCGGCATGTTGAACGTCCACCAGTAGTAGGGCACGGTGAAGCCGGGGGTGTCGGTGGGCACCAGGAACGCGGTGATGCCGCGGGCCTGGCCCGGCTCCCCGGAGGTGCGCGCGAAGATCAGGTCGTGGGTGGCCCGGTGCACACCGGTGTTGAACCGCTTGGCGCCGTTGATGACCCAGCCGTCGCCGTCCGGTTCGGCGCGGGTCTGTAGCCAGGTGGCATCGGATCCGTGGCCGGGCTCGGTGAGGCCGAACGCCATGGACCGCTCACCGGTGATCAGCGCCTCGCACCATTGGGTCTTCTGCTCGTCGGTGCCGAACCGGTCCATCATGATGACCTGCGGGAAGTTTCCGACGATCGACGACTCGTCCTGCAGGTCGTTGTGCAGCCCGAGGCCCTTGTGCGCCAGGTGTTCCCGGATGACCGCCATATCGAGGTTGGTGCCGTCGCGGCCACCGAACTGCGACGGCAGGCCGTATCGCAGCCAGCCGGCCTTGTCGGCGCGCACCCGCATCTCGCCCAGCAGGTCTTCCCAGGCGCGTTGAGGGATGCCGTCGTTGTCCCAGTCGGTGCGCGCATTCTCGCGACGGTGATCGAAGTACTGGATGTGTTCACGTTCCAGCGGCTTGATCTCTGCCTCGATGAAGGCGTCCATCTCGGCGAGCAAGCCCGGAAGATGGTCGGGGAGAGTGAAATCCACCACGATCTCCTTAGCCGCCCGGCAGCCGGTCGCCGGCGCGCAACAGTGAACTCGGAAGGTCATGTCCGACAACGCGTTGCGCGACGCCAGCTGCGGCGATGGCGGCATGCAAGTCGACGTCGACGTGGATTCCACTGTCACGCAACAGATAGACCAGGTCCTCGGTGGCGATGTTGCCGCTCGCGCCGGGAGCGAACGGACAGCCGCCCAGGCCGCCGACCGAGGCGTCGAGCCGGGTGACGCCGGAGCTGACCGCGGCGTACGCGCTGGCCAGTCCGGCCCCGCGGGTGTTGTGGAAGTGTGCGCCCAGAGGTGTGTCGCCGATCAGTGGGCGTATCCGCGCGATCAGATCGGTGACGCGCCGCGGCGTGGTGGTGCCGATGGTGTCGGCGACGGCAAGCCGATCGACATTGCATTCACGTGCCGCCGTGACGATATCCACGACCCGCTCGGGCGGCGTCGGCCCGTCGAAGGGGCAGTCCCACGCGGTGGCGACGATGACCTCGACCGAAACGCCGCTGTCGTGGGCGATCGCGACGATCTCGCCGATCAGCGTGCTCGCCTCCGCGGTCGTACGACCGACATTGGCGCGGCTGTGCCCGTCGGCCGCCGACACCACGTATTCCAGAGACTGCAGACCGGCCGCGATCGCGCGCTTGGCGCCATTGGGACTGGCCACCAGCGCCGAGAACTCGATGCCGTCGAACCGGTCGAGTTCGGCCGCCAGCTCGGCCGCGTCAGCCAGCGCCGGCACCTTCGACGGCGAGACGAACGCGGTGGCCTCTACTTCGCGCACGCCAGTCGCGGCGACCGCCGCAAGCAGTTCGAGCTTGGCCGACAACGGAATTGGAGACTCGATCTGAAGGCCGTCGCGCAGCGACACCTCCCGGATGTCGACGTGTGTGGGGAGATCGGTCATATCACGCCCTCCGATTTCAGCGCCGCGATCTCTTCATCGGTCTTGCCCAGTAGCTCGTGATAGACCTCGTCGTTGTGCTGGCCTGGCCGGGCCGGGCCGGCATTGCGCACGCTGCCCGGCGTCTGTGAGAGGACCGGCACGATGCCCGGCCCCAGCACCGGCCGCTCGACTCGTTCGTCCCAATGCTCGACGAGCATGCCGCGCGCCCGCAGCTGAGGATCCTCGACCACCTCCGCGACGGTGTTGATCGGTCCCGCGATCACGCCTGCGGCACTGAGGGTGTCGATGATGTCCGCCGGCTGCCGCTCGGCCGCCCAGTCGCCGATGATCTTGTCGAGCTCGTCCTGATTACGGCCGCGGGCGACATGTGTGGCGAAGCGGTCGTCGGTGCTCAGCTCCGGGCGACCCATCGCGTCGCACAGCCGGCGGAACACAGTGTCCTGGTTGGCCGCGATCACCACCCAGCTGCCGTCGGCGCTGCGGTAGATGTTCGACGGCGCGATCCGCTCCAGCCGGGTGCCCGACGGTCCCCGCACCACGCCGCCGACGTCGTAGTCCGGAATCGTGGATTCCTGGATGGCCAAACAAGATTCGGTGAGCGCCGCATCGACCACCTGGCCCTCGCCGGTGATCGAGCGGCGGTACAGCGCCGCCAGCGCACCCTGGGCGGCGAACATGCCGGCCAGGCTGTCACCCAGCGACAACGCCAGCCGCGGCGGTGGCCCGCCGGGGAAGCCGTTGAGGTGACGTAGCCCGCTGGCCGCCTCGGCGACCGACGCGTAGCCGGCCTTGTGCGCTTCCGGACCCGTTTGCCCGTACCCGGACACCCGGACCAGGATGATGCCGCGGTTGCGTTCGCGAAGCTGGTCGTAGCCGAGGTTCCACTTCTCCAGCGTGCCGGGCCGGAAGTTCTCCACCACGACATCGGATTTCTCCACCAGATCCAGGAAGAGCTCCCGGCCGGGGGGCTCGCGCAGGTTCAGCGTCACCGCCTTCTTGTTGCGCGCATGGACGGTCCAGAAGAAATGATGGCCGTCGAGTTCGGCCTGTCCCCAAGTGCGCAACGGGTCCGGCGCGCCTGGCGGTTCGATCTTGATGACCTCGGCGCCCATGTCGCCCAGCAGTCGGCCGGCGAACGGCCCTGATATCAGCGTGCCGACCTCGAGCACCCGGATGCCGTCGAGCGCGCCAGTAGGGCGTTTGTTCACCATTCGAGCTTCGCCGATCGTGCCAATACCAGTGTCCTCAATCTCTCTAATCCGTCAGATCGACCCGCACCGTGAGCAGGTTGGTGCCGAAGGTGCGGACGCCGAAGCTGTTGAGCTGGGGCAGTGAGCGAAGGCGTTCGTGGGGATCGTCGTCGGGCAGCAGGTGTGCCGTGCCGTTGTGCCAGCGGCCGCGCAGCCGTACCCGGACGTGCGGATTGGCCTTGATGTTGCGCACGTATTGAGATTTCTCGCCGAACTCGGACACGAACCAGAACTGGTCGCCGACCCGGCTACCGCCAAGGGGAGTGCGTCGGGGTTTGCCCGACGTCCGGCCGGTCGTTTCCAGCAGGGTTTGGATCGGCACCAGCCGCATCAGCGGGTTGGCCAGCCGCTTCTGGAAGAAGTTCGTCACGCGGTCACGCGCGTCGTCGGCCATAGTCCGAGCCTACGGCCCGCTGCGGGCGCCGATGCTGCGCACAGATCGCGAATTGGGCCGATATCGCGACCTCACGGCAGTCTCGAAACCAGTCGTCAGGGCGCTTTCGCGACGTGCGGCAGCGCAACGGGGCAGGCTGCCACACCTGCGGAAACTGACACTGGCGTCAGGGCCGAATTCTCACAGGAAAATGACAGCCGGTGCCGGTCGGGGTTTCTCAGGTGCTGGTCACATGTTTTACTGCAGACGCACAACTGAAATTTTCTCGGTCCGCTCTACCGCCGCACCCGGGGCTCCGTCGAGCGGGCGCGACAGCGCAGTGAAGAAAACCGCTGCGGTGCCGAATGGCGATTTGTGATCGCTGCGGAAGGCGTATTACGCGAAACCGGAAGATGGATGGATTGCTTCTATGAGGTTCATTGACAAGATTCGTGGCCCCTGGGCGCGCCGGTTCGCGGTGTCTGCCATCGCGGCGGCCCTACTACCCGGCGTAATCGGTCTCACTGGCGGCTCAGCCACCGCCGGGGCGTTCTCCCGCCCTGGCCTACCGGTCGAGTACCTGATGGTGCCGTCGCCGTCGATGGGCCGAGACATCAAGGTCCAGTTCCAGCCGGGCGGGTCGCATGCGCTCTACCTGCTCGACGGCTTACGCGCTCGCGACGACTTCAACGGCTGGGACATGGAGACCCAGGCGTTCGAGTGGTACTACGAGTCCGGCCTATCTGTCGTGATGCCGGTCGGTGGCCAGTCCAGCTTCTACTCCGACTGGTACCAGCCCGCCTGCGGCAAGAACGGCTGCCAGACCTACAAGTGGGAGACATTCCTGACCAGCGAGCTGCCTCAGTGGCTTGCGGCCAACAGGGACGTGTCCACCACGGGCAATGCGGCGGTCGGCTTGTCGATGTCGGGTAACTCCGCACTGATCCTGTCGGTCTACCACCCCGATCAGTTCATCTACGCGGGCGCGCTGTCGGCGTTCCTGAACCCCTCCGAGGGCCAATGGCCGTTCCTGATCAACCTTTCGATGGGTGACGCGGGCGGGTTCAAGGCCAACGACATGTGGGGCCCGACCGAGGACCCGAACAGCGCCTGGAAGCGCAACGACCCGATGGTGCAGATCCCGACGCTGGTGGCCAACGGCACCCGCCTGTGGATCTACTGCGGCAACGGCAAGCCGAACGAGCTGGGCGGTGCCAACCTGCCCGCCGAATTCCTCGAGGGTCTGACAATCCGGACCAACGAGACGTTCCGGGACAACTACATCGCCGCGGGCGGCTCGAACGCAGTGTTCAACTTCCCGCCATACGGCACCCACAGCTGGGAGTACTGGGGTCAGCAACTGCAGCAGATGAAGCCTGATATGCAGAGCTACCTCGGCGTTGCGTAACGCCTAGCGATCGCGAGAGTCCTCGACACGTCACGTGTCGGGGACTTTTGCGTTCCGCGACTTCGCGCTAGACACCGCCCGGCCACGCGTACCACCGCACGGCCGGAGTACTTCCCGGCGCGCGCCTGGTCGGGCATGTCGACCACGTTTTTGACATCGATGTTGTGCGAGATGCCTGCTCGCGCGGAAAGTGACTACTTCAGTTCGGACGACGAAAGGCCAAGCAGCCTGCGGGCCACCACCAGCTGCTGAATCTGCTGGGTGCCCTCGAAGATGTCCAGGATCTTGCTGTCCCGCGCCCACTTCTCCAGCAGCGTCTCCTCGGAATAGCCGACGGTGCCGGTCAATTCGACAGCCTTGAGCGTGACATCGCTGGCGACGCGGGCGGACTTGGCCTTGCCCATCGACGCTTCTTTGGAGTTAGGGATGTCGTTGTCGGCCTGCCACGCCGATCGCACGGTCAGCAGATATCCGGCCTCCCAGTCGGCCTCCATCCGCAGGAACTCGGCGGCGGGCGCGCTCTGCGCGTGTGCCGGCTTGTCGTAGGAGATCTCCACCCCGGCTTCGGTGAGGATCTTCCGCAGGTCCTCCAGCGCGGCGCGCGCGATGCCGACGGCCATCGCGGCGACGATCGGACGGGTGTTGTCGAAGGTCTCCATGACCCCGGCAAAACCCTTCTCTACGTGGATCTCCGGGCTGCCGAGCAAGTTGTCTTTGGGAATCCGCACATTGTCGAACCGGATCACCGCGGTGTCGGAGGCCTTGATGCCAAGCTTGTCCTCGAGTCGCTCGACGGTAACGCCGGGATATTCGCGCGGCACGATGAACGACTTGATCGCCGCGCGGCCGAGCGACTTGTCCAGCGTTGCCCACACCACGATGTGGGTGGCCCGCGATCCCGCGGTGACGAAGATCTTCTCGCCGTTGATCACGTACTCGTCGCCGTCGAGCTTCGCGGTGGTCGTCACCGCTGCCGAGTCCGAGCCGAAGCCCGGCTCGGTGATCGCCATCGCGGCCCAGACGTCCTTGCCGAGTCGCTCCAGCTGTTCGTCGGTGGCGACGCCGGAGATCGCGGCGTTACCAAGGCCCTGTCGTGGCACCGAGAGCATCAAAGCGACGTCGCCCCAACTGATTTCCATCACGTTGAGCACCGCGGACATATTGCCGCCGTTGTGGTTGGCGCCCCTGGGCTCGTCGCCGTCACGGAACGCCTCGGCGCCGGCGAACGCGAAAGCCTTTGCCTCCGAGATCCCTTCGAAGAGGGTGGCCAACGTGTCCAGCTCAACCGGATACTCGTGCTCTCGTAGATCCCACTTGCGCGAAATCGGTCTCAGCATCTCGGCGGCGCCTTGATGGGCCTTCTCGATTACCGCCTGCAGTTTGCGGGGCAGTTCCAGATTGATTGCCATGATTCGACTTTCGCTATGCGGAATGACTACTGACTCAAATAACTACGATGCCCTCGGCGACGCCGATCGCGCGCAAGTCGCGGTACCAGCGTTCGACGGGGTGTTCCTTGGTGTAGCCGTGGCCGCCGAGCAGCTGCACGCCATCAAGGCCGATCTGCATGCCCTTGTCGGTGCCGAGCCGCTTGGCCAACGCGGCTTCCCTCGCGAAGGGCAAGCCTTGGTCAGCACGGGAGGCGCCGCGCCACGTGATCAGCCGCAGGCCGTCGAATTCGATCGCGATGTTGGCGCACATGAACGCCACCGCCTGCCGGTGTGCGATCGGCTCCCCGAATGCTTGACGCTCCTTGACATATGGCACGACGTAATCGAGTACGGCGTGCGCGGTGCCGACAGCCAGCGCGGCCCAGCCGAGTCGCGAGAGCGCGACCGCCTCGAGGTAGTCCGCGTCTGTCGCGCCGTCTTCGCCGAGTCGCGCGCTCAACGGCACCGACACGTGGTCGAGTTCGACCTTCCCGAGCGATGCCGCACGGATGCCCATGCTGGGATCGGGGGTGACGGTCAGCCCCTTGGTCGAGGACTCGACGATGAACAGTGCTGGCTTGCCGTTGAGTTGTGCTGCCACGATGAGCAATTCGGCGTTCGCGGCGGCCGGAACCAGCGACTTGACGCCGTGGAGCCGGTATCCGCTGGGTGTGCGCACCGCGGTGGTTTTCAGCGCGGTGGGATCGAACAACGCGTGCGGTTCGGCGATCGCCACGCACGATTGGGGGACGTTCTCGCCCGCGAATTCCTTCAGGTATGTGGCCTGCTGGTCGGCGCTACCCCAGTGGGTGAGCGCGGATGCGACGCCGGCGGGCGCCAGTATCGGCAGCGCGAGCCCCATATCGCCGTAGGCCAGCGCCTCGGCCACCAACACGTTGGTGACGGCCGCGCGATGGGCCGCGATGCCCTCGAAGTCCTCGGGGACGTTGATCGCCGTGATGCCCAACTCGGCGGCCTTGGCAACCAGATCTGGGGGATAGGTGGCCGCTTCGTCGGCCTCGCGAGCCGCGGGCCGCAGGATCTCCTCGGCGAACTCGCCGACGGTATCGACGATCATCTTCTGTTCGTCGTCGGGCGTGAGGTCGAAGTAGTCGCTGCCGCTCTTCTTCAGCCGGGCCGGTCCACGCTGTGAACCGGACACCCGTTTGAACTGGCGCGTGGTCGCGCCGGCGACGGAGAACACCTGCTTCACGCCGTACTTCAGGCCGCGGTTGAGGGGATCACGCAAATTGTGGCGGTCCAGGAATTCCTGGCCGACGATGGGCGTGATCAGCGCCAATCCGATGTCGGTCGCTGTCCGCTTGTGCTTTTGCATGCCGACGGCGCTTTCCTTGCCGGCCCGGTTGGGTGGTTTGGCGCCGTTCTTGGACGGCAGGGTGCTGGTCATGTCAGCTGCCTCGCTAGATAAATGGGTAGGCACGCACGTAACTGACTCCAGAGTAAGGTATGGGAACTGACCCCTGAGTAAGGTCGGAAAGTTTGTTACGCAATTCACAGACGGCAATGGCGCCGCAGCTATCGCGAAATCAACACGGGAAGCCGCCGCGCGCCCCAGTTGCCGACGGGCCCGTCGTACACGCCCGGCAGCTCCGTGCCGCATCTGGTGCAGTGGCCGTCGTCGGTCAGCGCGTAGTCACGTATCGCGTACCAGTCGCGGATCACCGCGGCTTCTCCGCAACCCGGACAGAACGTGGTGTCGCCGTCGGCATCGTGGACGTTGCCCGTGTAGACGAAGCGCAATCCTTCGGCGAGCCCGATGCGGCGGGCCCGCGTCAGCGTCTCGGGCGGTGTCGGCGCGGTGTCCAACATTTTGTAGTCGGGGTGAAACGCGGTGAAGTGCAACGGCACATCGACGCCGAGGTTCTCGCGAATCCATGCGCACTCGGCGGCGATTTCGGCGTCGCTGTCGTTCTGTCCGGGTATG
>DATFCF010000523.1:0-2717 GCA_035253445.1 Mycobacterium sp. | reverse complement strand
GACCTGGACAGTATCTTGGTGCCGCTCGACGAACTGCGGGAAGCGCTGCAGCGCTTTGATTCTCAAGGAATCCAAGTCAAGATCCATTGCGCAGGTCCGGGCTCGATCCGGGTAGCCCTCGACGCTTTCGAAGAAGTTCGAAGGATCAACGGACCAGGACCGACCCACGAGATAGCGCATTGCACGTATATCGACGAGTCCGATTACCCGCGATTCAACGAGCTCAACGTGGTCGCGGAGATGTCGCCCGCCATCTGGCACGTCCCGGAGTACAACGCCGTGCTGTCGGAGGGATATCGGTTCGCGAGCCTGCGCAAGGCCGGCGCGCGATTGACCGTCGGTTCGGACTGGGTCCTCACCCCGGACCCAAATCTGTTCCCCGCACTGCAGGGCATGCTTCAGCGCGGTGACCAATCCGTCGACCTCGACTACGCGCTGCGCGCAATGACGATTGAAGGGGCCAAAGCGGTTGGACGCGCCGACCGACAGGGTTCGCTCACCGTGGGGAAGTCGGCGGACCTGATCATCCTCGACCGCAACCTCTTCGAGGTTGAGGTAGACGAGATCGGCGGTACGAAAGTCCTGGCTACCGTGTTCGAAGGTCGGCCCGTTTACCACGCTCCGGCCGATTGACCTCGCTGGCCCCGATCCAGAGGCAGGACACTAACGGGTGAGAGCGAGTTCTTGAATGCTTGTGGCGAGTCGGTCGGTGAGGATGTCGAGGTGCTGCTTGTCGAACACCAAGGGCGGACGAATCTTGAGGACGTTGCCGTGACGCCCAATCGTGCTGATTAGCACACCTTTTCGGCGCATGTCTTCGACAACCCATTTGGCCTGCTCCGGCCGGGGCTTGCCGTCTGCGTCGCTGAACTCGAGTCCGAAGAACAATCCGGTGCCTCTGACGCACTTGATGTGTGGTGAGCCGTTTGCGATGTCCGACAGAATTTCTTTGGCGCGGGCTCCGACGTGATGTGCGCTTCGCTGCAATTCCCGATCACTCATCTCCTTGAGCACGGCCATGCCTGCGGCGGAGGAAACGGGGTTACCGGCGAAGGTGTTGAAATATAGGTTGGCCGAACCAAATTCGTCGTTCAGTGCGGCGGTGGTGATGGTGGCGCCCAGGGGATGGCCGTTACCCATGGGCTTTCCCAGGGTCACGATGTCGGGGGCGATGTCGACCAGCTGGTGACCCCACATGTGAGTGCCACTGCGGCCGAAACCGGACTGTACCTCGTCGGCGATCACCAGACCTCCAGCAGCGCGGACCTTGTCGGCGAGCGCTGAAACGTAGCCGGTGGGGATACGTAGCAGGCCTTCGGTGGAGAAGAGCGGGTCAAAGAGCAACGCGGAGACGCCGTGGCCGTCGGCCTGTAGGGATGCGATCGCCTCGGTGGCCGAATCCAAGGCCTCGGCGAGTACCGTTGACTCAGGTCGCGGGTCGCCATCGAGGTCGGGAATCGGCAGCGCACGCACATGAGCGCCGAGCGGCTCTTTCACAGGAATGCCGGTGGTGGCTTCCGACAGGCTGATCGTGTTTCCGTGGTAGCTGAAGTCCGTAACGATGATCCCGGTGTTTGCGGTGTGCTGTCGGGCGATGCGGAGCGCGAGCTCGTTGGATTCCGAACCGCTATTGGTGAACAGCACCTTGTCCAGATGCTCGGCGAAGGTGGCCAGCAGCATCTCTGCGTACTCGACAATCGGTTCGAACAGGTAGCGGGTGTTGACGTTGAGTCGCGCCGCCTGATCGGCAATCGCGCCTACCACGACCGGGTTGCAATGTCCGACGTGCGGGACGTTGTTATAAGCATCGAGGTAATCGACGCCGTCCGCACCGCGGAGCCATACCCCCTGGCCAGACAGCAGATGGAGGGGCTCAGCGTAGAACGTCATCGAATGCGTGCCCAGGGTAGCTTGGCGCCGAGCCATCAGAGCCTTCGACGTCACCGTGCTGCTGGTCGTCATCGACCCTCCTGACTAGTTGGCCGCCACCATTCGTTTCATGAACGGATAGTATAGCAATCATACTAGCAGTAAGCTGACGCGAATGTTTGCGAATGTATCTGGAGCCGTTCATCGCCTTGATGACCCGGCAGCTCCGCCAGCATGTCATGGCCGGTGAAGATGATCGCGGGCACGTGGGTGTGCAGTTCGTCGAGTTTGTTCAGCACTGTGCCTGGCCGAGTCGGCCCGGCAGCGCGAAACTGGTTCGTGCCTCGATGAGAACGGTAGGTCGACGGCCAGGGCATTCTTGAATGCGGCGGCGAAGGCGTTGGAGGCGGTGTGGATCGCCTGATTCAACGCTCTAGCTCACCAGGGGCTTCGCCAGTGATCCTGGATCGACATTTGCTGAGTTTGCAGTCGAAATCGGCTGGCATACCTGCCAGGAATGGCAGTTCGTTCGAGTCGGGGTTGCCGAAAATGGTGGTCAGTCCCCGTGCCCGCAGCAGCGCATCGGCGATATCACGGACGGTTGCGAGCTGAACTTCCGTGGAGTCGTGTTGATGCAGCCGTGAGCAGACCGGCCGCTGATAGGCAGGCGAGTGTCACCCGATCTCGCTGGGCTACCCGAAGCTCAGTGTCGTTCGATCTCTTCGGTGCTGTACATCGTCACACCACCGGTGGCGAAGTTGGCAACGTCTTGACCGGCCGCGGCCATTTCGGGCGACTTCAAAGCGGCTTTCATGTCCTCGGCGGTGTTGAACGTCAGGCTGGCGACC
>DATFCF010000522.1:0-2752 GCA_035253445.1 Mycobacterium sp. | reverse complement strand
AGGGGTAGCACCCTCAGCCTATCCAAGATCACCGTTTGCCCACAAAATTTCTGACAGCCATCGGGGACCCTGGCGGGTCGGCGTGATCTAAGGAAAACTCGCTGGTGCCGTCCGGTCGACGTCGATGGTTCTTGGCATGAGCGAGGTCGTTTGACAGCCAGACGTGAGGGTCTTGGGCGCCGTGAACTGCCGCTTCGAGCGCGATCTTCAGACTCTGTGATGTGAGGTCCTCCCGGACGGTCTTTCCGTCGGAGGTGATGTGGTGGAGCGGATCGTGGACCGGGCAGCCGGCTTGGACGTGCATAAGGATGTGATCGTCGCCGAGGCGCACCTGCCCGGCGGGGTAGTGGAGCAGGGCCGCTTCGCCACCACGACACCCGGCCTGCTGGTGCTGCGGGACTGGCTGGTCACCCTCGGGGTCTCCCGGGTGGGCATCGAGTCGACCGGCGTGTACTGGAAGGCGACTTACTACCTGCTCGAAGACGTGATGCAGGTGTGGCTGCTCAACGCCCGGCACATGCGCAACATCCCCGGCCGTAAGACCGATGTGTCCGACGCATCCTGGATCTGCCAGTTGATCGAGTTCGGACTGGTGCAGCCGTCGTTCGTGCCGCCGGTGCCGATCCGGCAGCTGCGGGACTTGACCCGTTACCGCAAGGCGCAGATCGAGGAACGCTCCCGGGAGGCCCAACGCCTGGACAAAGTCCTGCAGGACGCCGGGGTCAAGCTGTCCTCGGTGGCCAGCGACATCCTGGGCAAGTCCGGTCGGGCCATGCTGGTCGCCTTGGTGGCCGGCACGACGGACACCGAGGTGCTGGCCGATCTGGCAAGAGGCAGACTGCGCGCGAAGATTCCCGCCTTGCGGGAGGCGGGGCGTGTCATGATCTTCGTGTAAGCCACGGGTGGACCAAGATCGGCCGCTGTGATCGAGATGGCGGTCGGGAAGGACACCCACGTGAGCAAGACCCAGCCCGACTCGGCGGCTGAGAACGAAGCGAGCCGCCGGCTCGCGGAGGCCTTCGACCCGTCGACGATCGACGCGCTGCTCGCCGACGCCAAAGCCGCCGGCACCCCGATCGACGGCGTCGACGGCCTGCTGAACCAGATGACCAAGGCCGTGCTCGAGCGTGCCCTGCAGGCCGAGATGACCAGCCACCTCGGATACGATCGTGACGATCCGGCCGGACACGGAACCGGGAATTCCCGAAATGGCTATTCGGCCAAGACGGTGTCGACCACGAACGGCCCGGTCACGATCGCCGTGCCGCGTGACCGCAACGGCGAGTTCGAACCGAGGATTGTGCCGAAACGTGCCCGGCGGGTCGGGCAGATCGACGAGCTGGTGCTGTCGTGTTATGCCCGCGGGATGTCCACGCGTGATATTGAGGCCCATCTGCTGGAGGTGTACGGGGTTTCCGCTTCTCGGGAACTGATCTCGAACATCACCGATATCGTCACCGACGAAATCGAGATCTGGCGGAACCGGCCGGTCGATGAGGTCTATCCGATCGTGTACGTCGACGGCATCCGGATCCGGGTCCGGGACAAGGGCGCGGTGTCGATCAAGAGCGCGTACCTGGTCATCGGTGTCGACGTTGAGGGCCGCAAGCACGCGCTGGGCTGCTGGATCGCCGAGACCGAGGGCGCGAAGTTCTGGCACTCGGTGCTGACCCAGCTGCGCAACCGAGGGCTACGCGACATCCTGATCGCCTGCTGCGACGGCCTGACCGGGCTTCCCGAGGCCATCACCAGCGTGTTTCCCGACACGGTCGTGCAGACGTGCGTGGTGCACGTGATCCGCAACGCGATGCGGTTCGTGTCCTACCAGGATCGGAAGAAGATCGCGAAGTCGATGCGGACGATCTACACCGCGCCGACGGTCGAGGCCGCCGAGCTCGCCCTGAAAGACCTCGACACCGAATGGGGCCGTCAGTACCCGGGCGTGGTCGACGTGTGGCGTCGGGCCTGGAACGAGTTCATCCCGTTCCTGGACTACCCGGCAGAACTCCGCCGGATCGTCTACACCACCAACGCGATCGAGTCCATCAACTTCCAACTCCGGAAAATCACCAAAACCAGGGGGCATTTCCCTTCGGACGAGGCCGCGATGAAACTGCTCTACCTCGGCCTGCGCAACATCTCCAGCAAGCGAGGAGGCGAATCAGGAACCGGGACCCGTGGATGGAAGCTCGCCCTGAACACGCTCGTCGTCCTCTTCCCCGGACGACTCACCCTGTGATAGGTTAACCACATCAGTCATCCCGTGGCTTACACGGAGAAAATGACAGGCTCCGCGGCGATGAGCGCCATCCGCACCAAGAACACCTACCTGGCCGCCCAATACACCCGGTTACGCCCTCGGCTCGGCTACGCCAAAGCCCTGGTCGCCGTCGAGCACAGCATCCTCGTGGCGATCTTCTACATGCTCGTGCGCGACCAGCCCTACCACGACCTCGGCCCCGACTACTTCATCCGTCGTGAGGACCCGCACCGACGAGCACGCAAACTCATCCGCCAACTCGAAGCCATCGGCTACACCGTCAACGCGCAGCCACCACCGGTCGCCACAGCCTCGAGCTGAGCACCACATCAAGGCGAACCCGGCTTCGCCGGGTGCCTTCGGCCTGCCCACTCACCAACGTTTTCTCTTCAGGAGGGTGCTGACGAACTCCGCCCGTCGCGCAGTAGGGCCGAGTTCGTCAGCGCGCTCCTAAAACTCCTCGTAGATGTCCGGGTCCTGGCCCCAGATCCG
>DATFCF010000521.1:0-7524 GCA_035253445.1 Mycobacterium sp. | reverse complement strand
GGCATTGGCCGGAAGCACCACACCCGTGCGCAGGCCCACCCGGATGGGCTGTTTGGACTCCACACCATCGACTACGCGGGTCGAATTGCCCTCGAGGACAACGAGACTGACCGTCTCGCCGAGCTGATCGCATAGTCGCTCCATGGGTCTTCGGGCATGACGCCGGATGTCGGCGCTGCGCAGCGCGGTTGCGCCGATTTCCAGCAGGGCCGGACCGACGATGAACTCGGTGTGGCGGGCGGGGCTGCGCTGGAGGAAGTTCTCCGCGATCAACGTGGTGACCAGCCGGTGTGCGGTGGACTTGCCGACGTCGAGATGCTCGCTGATCGACGGCAGCGTCACCTTGCCTTCGGTGTGCACGAGCGTGAGCACCCGCAGCGCATTCGCCACTGAATTCAGGGTCTGTGCCGCTTCGTGGGACCGCTGATGCCGCATAGAGGAATCCCGCCTTTCTCTGTTCCGATCTGCGGGCATCTGATCGTAACGTCGGTCACACACCAAGGGGAAACATCCAATACTTGCGAAAGGACGAAGGTGCCGAACTCGACTATGGACCGGGCCGCTGACTATGACGTGATCGTCGCCGGGGCTGGTCCGGTCGGTCTGACCGCGGCGCTGGTGCTGGCGCGGGCGGGTCGTCGCGTGCTGGTCCTGGAGGCGGAGTCGCAACCGGCTACGCAGTGGCGGGCGTCCACCTTCCATCCGCCGACCCTGGAGCTCGCCAAGGGGCTTGGCCTTATCGACGACATGCTGGCGCAGGGCTTGGTGGCGCCGACCTATCAATTGCGTGACCGCGCCGGCGGGCTGATCGCCGAATTCGACTTCTCGACGCTGTCCGACGTGACCGGGTTTCCCTACCGTCTGCAACTCGAGCAGTACAAGTACGTCCGAATCCTGCTTGAAAAACTCGCCGGTGAGAAGACCGTCGATGTGCGCTTCTCGCATCAATTGACCGGACATGAGGCCACGGGGAGTGACATCGTCGACGTCGAAGTGTCCGGACCTGAGGGCGGGTACACCGTCAGTGCCAACTTCCTGGTCGGCGCCGATGGTGCGCGCAGCAGGGTGCGTGAGTGCCTCGACATCGAGTTCGAGGGCATGACCTATGAGCATCGATACCTGCTGCTCGGCATCGAAGCGCCGTTGGAGGAGTACTTCCCGGGAATCTCCTGCGTCAACTATGTGTCCGACCCGACCGAGCACCTGATGTTGCTGCGGATCCCGGATTGCTGGCGGGTGATGTTCGAAGTCACGGACGGACCACCCGACGAGGAGGTCCTCACCGACGGATTCATCACCCGACGCCTCAAGGCCCTGCTCGGCCCTCATCCGATGCCGCCGGTGCTTTCGCGGCAGGTCTATAAGGTGCACCAGCGGGTGGCATCCGACTTCTGCCGCGGGCCGGCAGCGCTGATTGGTGATGCCGCCCATGTGAACTCGCCCATCGGCGGGATGGGGCTGAACTCCGGCATCCACGACGCGTACACCTTGGGTCAGGTACTCGCTGATCCCACGCAGCCCGGGGGCCTCGCCTCGTGGGCCAACCGGCGCAGGACGGTGGCGTTGGCGGAGGTCCAGCGGATCACTCACCGCAACACCGAGGACCTTTCTCTGCACGCGGGAGACGCCCGCGACGCAAGAATGAAGGAACTCCGCGCCATTTCGCGCGACCCGAGCCGGTCCAGGGAATGGATGCTCGAGGCTTCGATGATCGCCAGCGCCCGCAAACAACAACTCGTTCCCGAATTCCTGATGAAGAGTGGTGACGATTCCGTCACTGCCATCTGATGAGCCCGACCACCGTCCGCCAACTGAGGAGATAACAATGTCGACCAAGCCGTCCATCGCGATCATCGGTGCCGGGCACGCGGGCCTGGTGCTCGCGATTGGCCTGCAGGACGCGGGCTATCAGGTCACCCTGGTGTCCGATCGAACTCCAGCCCAGATAGCGACGGGTCGCATCACCTCGACCCAGTTGTTGTATCCGGCCGCCCGTGCCATCGAGCGGGAACTGGGTTTGGACTTTTGGCAGGAGTCCGCCCCTGGGGCTGATGACCTTCAGGTCACGGTCACACGGCCAGACGGCGATGTGGACTTCACCTGGGCAGCGCCGTATCTGCCGGGCCCGTCCGCGTCCGTGGACTATCGGGTGCGGATCCCGTACTGGATGAATACGTTCCGCCGCCGTGGCGGCCGCCTGTTTCACATCTCGGCCGGACTGGAGGACCTGGAATCCATCGCCGACTCGCACGACCTCACCATCATGAGTACCGGAAAAGGCGAGATCGGCAAGCTGTTCGAGAAGGACAGGGCTCGCTGCACATACGACACGCCGCAGCGATACATCGCCGCGGTCTATGTCGACGGGCTTCAGAACCCACAGCGGTTGGCGACCGAGGTTACCGTTATCCCCGGCGTCGGTGAGGTGTTCTTCTTCCCGGTCTTGACGATCACCGGACCGGCCAACCTGCTGATGTTCGAAGGCAGGATCGGTGGCCCGCTGGATTGTTGGGATGGCGTCGACACACCCGCGGAGTACCTCAACCAGGCCAAGACCGTGGTCAACAAGTTCGTGCCATGGGCCGCCGAACGGGTCGCCGACATCACACTCACCGATGACAACGCGATACTGCGCGGCTGCTACCCGCCCACCGTGCGTAAGCCCGTTGCCACGCTGCCTTCGGGACGCAAGGTGTTGGGCATGGCTGATCTGGTCGTACTCAACGATCCGATCACCGGCGAGGGTGCGAACAACGCCGTCAAGTGCGCCAAGATCTACCTGGACTCGATCGTCGAGCACGGCAGCATGCCGTTCGACGAGGACTGGATGAATACGACGTTCGAGACCTATTGGGACCATGTGCAATGGGCCACCGCGTACACCAACATCACGCTGGAAGGCCCGCAGCACGTGCGTGATCTGGTCAGAGCGGGGACTCGGTCCCAGGTGATCCGGCAATGGCATGCCGACTCCCGCAGCAACCCGGCCGGCTTCTTCCCGGCGTGGGCCGACGCCGGCGAAGCCGAAGCGTTCATCGCCAAGCACACCGCGATGGCCACGGCGGAATCATGACCGTCGCTGCCGGAGACATCATCGTGGACGCGCCGTCGGCAAGTGTCGACCCGGGCGCGATGCGATCGGCGATGGGCCGCTTCGCGACCGGTGTCACCGTGGTCACCAATGTCGTTGACGGCGAAGTGCACGCCATGACGGCCAACGCATTCATGTCGGTGTCGCTCGAACCGCCGCTGGTGCTGATCGCCTTGGGCGACAAGGCAAGAATGGCCGCTCGCCTCGCAGAATCGGACCACTACGGAGTGAGCATCCTCGCGCATTCGCAGGAGTCGATCGCGCGACGATTCGCCGGCAGCAAGCACCCGATGCCGCCACCGCAATTCGACTGGCTCGGAGGGATACCCGTGATCGCTGGATCTCTGCTGCAGTTGACGACCCGGATCGTTGATCGGTTTCCGGCAGGAGACCACACCCTGTTCGTCGGGCGAGTGCAGCAGCTGGAAATGCGGGACGGACAACCACTGCTGTTTCACACCGGTGCATTCAAGCTCGTCCAGGTCGGCGTCACCGAATCGCTGTGGGAGGTATGAATATGCAAGCGGTGCACCAGGGTTCGACGTCAGCGACGACTCGTTGCAACGGCTACTACCTCGTCGGCAGCGGGCCGCGCAAGGTGCTCGTGCTGCACGGCTGGCTGTTCGACGCCGCATCGTGGTCGCCGGTGTGGCAGACGATCGACCAACACGCCTTCACATATTGCTATATCGACGCCCGGGGCTACGGGTTGTCACGCCAACGTGGCGGTGAGTACACCATGGACGAGATCGCGCACGATGCGCTGACAGTCGCGGACTCCCTGGGCTGGAAGGAGTTCTCTCTGGTAGGGCACTCGATGGCCGGTCTGGCTATCCAGCGGGCCCTGCTGCGGGCCCCGGAGCGAATCCGCGCGTTGGTCGGTGTGGCCGCCGTCCCGGCGAGCGGAGGCGGGCTGGTCGGGTCCCGGCGAGCGCTGTTCGACGCAGCGATCAACGACTGGGAAGCGCGGGCGGCAGTCATCGACGGCTCCACCGGCAACCGCCGCGGCGAGGGCTGGGTCCGCGCGCTCACCGAGCGCTCATTTGCCTGCTGCGAGATCGACGCCGTTCGCGGCTATCTCGACTCGTGGGCCGTCGGAGATTTTCACGCCTATATCCGCGGCAATCCCGTGGCAGTGGGTGTGATTGTAGGGCAGCACGATCCCTCGTTGAATCCGCAGCGGATGGCCGACACGTGGCTGTCCTGGTATCCCAACCATCGTCTGACGGTTCTCGAAGACTGCGGGCACTACCCGATGGACGAGCAACCGTGCGCGCTGGCCGGTGCCATCGACAGGGTGCTGGTGAATCACGTGGCTGAGGTCGGCTAACCCGACCGGGTAACCCCACCGCGTTACCGAAACGGTGACGCGTACTCAAACATGGCTTAGTCCAATCAAATAGCCACTCGTGCTGTCCAAAACAACTGGTGGATAAGGGATGAAACGGTGAGCGCACACTCTAGAAACAAGGCGTTGTCGATGCAGCCGCGGATGCGTGCGCGACATCGCCGCCATTGGCGACCATTTCTGAAATTTGCTGTGGTGACAGCACTTTCATTGGCGGCGTTTCCGGTTCTTGGTGGCTTCTCCGTTTCCCATGCCGATGAGAGTCGGTATTACGAGTTCTACACGCCACCGGATCCGCTTCCGGCCGGCGCACCCGGTGACCTGATCCGGACCGAGCCCTCGCGCCTGGTGCTGGAGCCTTCGGGTCAATTGGGTGCCTTTGTCGGCACCGGAACCCGGATCATGTACCGCAGCACCGATGCCAACGGGAAACCGGTAGCGGTGACCGGCACCTACATTGAACCGGACAACCCCTGGCCCGGCGCCGGACCCCGGCCCTTGCTGGCGTATTCGACCGCCCCGTACGGGATGGGGGAGCAATGTGCGCCGTCGCGACTGTTCAACCAAGGCATCCACGCCTCCCTTGACACAGGTTTCGACATGATGTTCAACCTCGAAGAGGGCTTCATCGCCACGTTGCTGGCCCGGGGTTTCGCCATCGTGGTCACCGACGGTGTCGGGATGGGTGTGCATGCTCCCACATCACCGCAGTTCCTAATGCGGGTGCCCGCAGGGGCCGCTCTGATCGACGCCGCCCGCGCGGCGATGAAGCTGCCTGATACCTCGCTGGACCCGCACGGGCCGGTTGCGTTCTGGGGTTGGCTGTCCGGCGGGCAAGCCGCATTGTCGGCGGCCGAACTTGCTGGGACATACGGGCCCGACCTCAACGTTGTAGGAACGTATGCCAATGCCGCGCCCACTGATCTGGCCGAAGTGTTAGCGCCTCTTGACGGCAACTACCTGGCCGGAGCGATCGGGTGGCTGCTCAGAGGGATTCAGTCGGCCTACCCCGCAATGGAACAACCAATCTGGGACTCTCTGACCCCGCGCGGCGCAGAGATGCTGGCGAACACCGGGCGCCAATGCATGCTGCAAACAGGAATCGACTACATGTTCCGCCACATACGGTTCTGGTTCAAAGACGACCCGTTCGAGGCGGCCAAAGTCGACCCCTTCAAGAGTGTGCTGGCAGCGCAGCGCATCGGCAATCTGAAACCGGCTGGGCCAGTGTATTTGTCGCACAACCGGTGGGATCCATTCAGCCCGTACGCATCGGTCGTCGCAACCGCGGCGGACTGGTGTGGCAAGGGCGCCGATGTCACGTTGTGGACCAACGAGCAGCCCCCGTTCCTCAACAAGACGGACGTAAACTCCCTGCTGCCGGCGTTTGTCGACGGTGAGCGAAGCATGGCCTGGATCACCGACCGGTTCAATGGAGTGCCGACCAGCCCGAATTGCGCGGAAATCTAGAGCGAGCAGATGGTGATCGTTCATGATTGCTGAACGGTATGTCCAGAAAAATCACGTGGACGCGAACAGTTCGGCTGCCGTTCAATGCAGGGGTGACGACGAACCAGGCCCGCACCGGCGCGCTCATGGCGATGGGCTCCATGTTCTGCGTCCAGGTGGGCCTGGCGATCGCCGTCACGTTGATCGACCGGATCGGCGTGGAGGGCGCGGCATGGCTGCGGCTGGCGTGGGCCGGCGTCCTGATGCTCGTCATCGTCCGGCCGCGGGTCGCGGCGTTCACCTGGGCCACGTTCCGTGTGTGCGTGGTACTGGGCGTGGTGACGGCGGCCATCACGCTGCTGTTCATGGCCGCAGTCGATCGCATCCCATTGGGCACTGCGAGCGCACTGGAATTCCTCGGCCCGCTCGGTGTTGCGGTGGCGCACGGCAAGGGTGGGCACCGCGTGGTGTGGCCGGGCCTCGCCGCGATCGGCGTCGTCTTGCTGACCCAGCCGTGGGCCGGAGCCGTCGACCCGATTGGCGTGCTGTACGCGCTCGGCGCCGCGGTGTGCTGGGCCGGCTACATCCTGCTCACCCAACGCGTCGGCGATGAGGTCGCGGGCATCAACGGCCTCGCGGTGTCGATGCCCGTCGCAGGCATCGTCGCCACCCTGGCCGTCGGTCCTGCTGTGCTGCCGCGAATCACGCCCGACATCCTGCTGATCGGAATCGGTCTCGCGATCCTGCTACCGGTGGTGCCGTTCGCCCTTGAACTTCTGGCGTTGCGAAGATTGACCACCGCCGCATTCGGCACTCTGATGAGTCTGGAACCCGCATTCGCGATGCTCGTCGGTCTGATCATGCTGCACCAGGTGCCGGGTCCGTTCGGCGTGGTCGGCATCTGCTTCGTCGTGGCCGCAGGAATCGGCGCCGCCCGCACCGGCGGTCGCTCGTCACCGGTGCCCATCGAGGTCGGCTGATACCCTGCGCCACATGGCATCCGGAACGTTCGATTCACCCATCGTCGGCTTCGTCAACAAACTGTTCGCCGGGCTGATCAATGCGCCCGTGGTAGGCGCGTTCGTACGGCGCGGCTTGATCAACATTCGCTATGTCGGACGGCGTTCAGGCAATACGGTCGAGACCCCGGTCGGTTACCGGCGCTCTGGCGACAAGATCGTCATCAATGTTGCGTCACCAGACGCAAAGAACTGGTGGCGCAACTTCCTCGGCGAGGGCGGCCCAATCACACTGCTGAAGCTCGACGGCGCCGACCGCAACGGGCACGCGGTGGCCGACCGCGACGACAAGGGCCGCGTCAAGGTCACCGTCACGCTGAGTTAGCCCTCAATACGCTTGCGCCGGTAGAGCGTTCCCACCGCCAGCAGGATCAGGCTGACCACCAGGATTGCGGTCGCCAGCACGTTGATCTGCGGCGGTACCGCCGCCTTCACCGCCGCGTTGACGTACAACGGATAGGTCACCGAGGATCCACTGACGAAGTACGTGATGATGAAGTCGTCGAGCGACAGCGCGAACGACAACATTCCCGCCGCCACGATGCCCGGAATGATCAGCGGCAGCGTCACCTTGAAGAACGTCCGGGTGGGGCTCGCGCCCAGGTCCATCGAAGCGT
>DATFCF010000520.1:0-5800 GCA_035253445.1 Mycobacterium sp. | reverse complement strand
AGCCAGTGAGGAGCAGCGGGTGACGGAAAACAACTCTGGGGCTGACCAGTCTGAGGATGTCACCGTGGAGACGACATCGGTCTTCCGCGCCGACTTCCTCAACGAACTGGATGCCCCCGCCGCGGCGGGCACCGAGGGTGCCGTCTCAGGGGTTGAGGGTCTCCCGGTGGGGTCGGCCCTTCTCGTCGTAAAGCGCGGGCCCAACGCCGGCTCGCGATTCTTGCTCGACCAGCCCACCACCTCGGCGGGTCGACATCCCGACAGCGACATCTTCCTCGACGACGTCACCGTCAGCCGCCGTCACGCCGAGTTCCGGCTGGAGGGTGGCGAGTTCCAGGTCGTCGACGTCGGCAGCCTCAACGGCACCTATGTCAACCGCGAGCCGGTGGACTCGGCCGTGTTGGCCAACGGTGACGAGGTGCAGATCGGTAAGTTCCGCCTGGTGTTCCTCACCGGGCCCAAGGGTGACGACGACAGCGGTCCAGGTAGCTAGCGATGAGCGCTCGCGGGAACAGCAGATGACGGCGATGAGCGCTCGCGCGAAGAGCTGATGACAGAGCCCGGCGTCCAATCTCCGCTCACCGGGATGTCGATCGGAGCGGTCCTCGATCTGCTGCGAGGCGACTTCCCGGACGTGACCATCTCCAAGATTCGGTTCTTGGAGGCTGAAGGACTGGTCACGCCTGAGCGCACGGCGTCGGGATATCGGCGGTTCACCGCCTATGACTGCGCGCGCCTGCGGTTCATTCTGACCGCCCAGCGTGACCAGTATCTGCCGTTGAAAGTCATCAAAGCCCAGCTGGACGCCCAGCCCGACGGCGAGTTGCCGCAAACCGGATCTGCTTACGGGCAACCGCGTTTGGTGCCTGTCGACGCACAGTTCGGCGAGGGCTCCGCGGCCGTCGCGCCGACGCAGATCCGACTCAGCCGCGAGGATCTGCTCGCCCGTTCTGGCGTCGACGACGAACTGCTCACCGCACTGGTGAAGGCCGGCGTGATCACCACCGGACCTGGCGGATTCTTCGACGAGCATTCGGTGGTGATCGTGCAGTGCGCCCGTGCACTGGCCGAGTACGGCGTGGAGCCCAGGCATCTGCGGGCGTTCCGCTCAGCGGCTGACCGCCAGTCCGACCTCATCTCGCAGATCGCCGGTCCGGTGGTCAAGGCGGGCAAGGCCGGTGCGAGGGATCGCGCCGACGACCTTGCCCGCGAGGTCGCCGCGCTGGCGATCACTTTGCACACGTCGCTGATCAAGTCGGCTGTGCGCGACGTTCTGGATCGCTGAGGATTAGACTCGCTATTGACGGCTTCTTGGTGCGGAGGGCAGACACAGATGGGTGAGGTTCGGGTGGTCGGCATTCGCGTGGAGCAGCCCCAGAACCAGCCGGTTCTGCTCCTGCGGGAGTCCAACGGTGACCGCTACCTGCCGATCTGGATCGGGCAGCCGGAAGCGAACGCGATCGCTTTCGAGCAGCAGGGAATCGAGCCGGCGCGGCCGATGACGCACGATCTGATCCGAGATCTCATTGCAGCGCTTGGCCATTCGCTCAAGGAGGTCCGCATCGTCGACCTTCAGGAGGGCACCTTCTACGCGGATCTGATCTTCGACCGCGACATCAAGGTGTCGGCCAGGCCGTCGGACTCGGTGGCCATCGCGTTGCGGGTCGGTGTGCCGATCTACGTCGAAGAAGCGGTGCTCGCCGAGGCCGGCCTGCTGATTCCCGACGAGAACGACGACGAAGCCACCGGTGCGGTTCGCGAGGACGAGGTGGAGAAGTTCAAGGAGTTCCTGGACAGCGTGTCGCCCGACGACTTCAAGGCGACGTAGGGCCCAGTCCAGCTCGTTTGTCACGGATACGTCTCGTCGGCCTCGACACGCGGCGCGGTTTTCTCTCAACCGCGTTTTGGGCAGCCATACTTTGATGGCGACGAGCAGTAATGGCTCGGCGGGAAGCGTATGCTCGACACATTCGAGCTTTGGCAAACGTGCGCCCACGCAGGTCACAGACGCAGGTTCGATCGGCGAGAGGATTCGAGAAGTGGGAGATACGCCACGTCAAGAGCAGCTGGACCTGTCCTCGGGTAACGCACCTACCGAACCGGCCGCGGGGGCACCCAGCGAACCCGTTCAGGCGGGTCTGTTCCCCGATAACTCGGTGCCCGACGAGCTCGTCGGCTACCGCGGTCCGAGCGCCTGCCAGATCGCCGGCATCACCTACCGCCAGTTGGACTACTGGGCGCGGACCTCGCTCGTCGTGCCGTCCATCCGCAGCGCCGCGGGATCGGGCAGCCAGCGGCTGTACTCGTTCAAGGACATCCTGGTCCTCAAGATCGTCAAGCGGCTGCTCGACACTGGTATCTCACTGCACAACATCCGCGTCGCCGTCGACCACCTGCGCCAGCGCGGTGTGCGCGACCTCGCCAACATCACGTTGTTCTCCGACGGCACCACGGTTTACGAGTGCACGTCGGCCGAGGAAGTGGTGGACCTGTTGCAGGGTGGCCAAGGCGTATTCGGCATCGCGGTGTCCGGTGCGATGCGTGAACTCACCGGCGCAATAGCCGACTTTCCGGGCGAGCGTGCCGACGGTGGGGAGTCGATCTCCGCGCCAGAGGACGAGCTGGCATCGCGGCGCAAGCACCGCGACCGCAAGATCGGCTAACGAGCGGTAGAATCGGCCCCGCATCGCCCATGTGCGGGAGAGTTCCGTGACGGCCAGTCACGGACGCCGAAGGAGCAACACCTCTCCGTCAACCTCTCAGGCACCAAGGACCGCGCACGGCCCCGATGCCTCTGGAAAGCGGTAAGCGTCATGCTTACCCGCCCATGGGGAAAGGCGAGAAAAAGTCGCCGAATCTCTCAGGCGCCCGCGACGGGTTGACGACAGAGGGAGGGGGACCCCAGCGGTTCTGCGCCTTCACGATGTCGGGAGTCCTCGCCAGTGTTCGACCACAACCAGCCCAACTTCGCCGACCGGCATATCGGCCCGGACGCCGATGCCGTCTCGACGATGCTCAAGACCATCGAAGTGGGATCGCTCGACGAACTCGCCGACAAGGCACTGCCCGCCGGCATCCTCGACGCGCTGTCCGCCGACGGCGTCGCCCCCGGCCTGGAGATCCTGCCGCAGGCCGCCACCGAGGAGGAGGCGCTGGCGGAGCTGCGCGCTCTGGCCGACGCCAATACCGTGGCGGTGTCGATGATCGGGCAGGGTTATTTCGACACGCTGACGCCGCCGGTGTTGCGCCGCAACATACTTGAGAACCCCGCGTGGTACACGGCCTACACCCCGTATCAGCCGGAGATCAGCCAGGGCCGGCTGGAGGCGCTGCTGAACTTCCAAACCATGGTCGCCGACTTGACCGGGCTCGAGGTCGCCAACGCCTCGATGCTCGACGAGGGCACCGCCGCCGCCGAGGCGATGACGCTGATGCACCGCGCGGTGCGCGGCCCGTCGAAGCGGCTGGCCGTGGACGCCGACGTGTACCGGCAGACCGCGGCGGTGCTCGCCACCCGCGCCGAGCCGCTGGGCATCGAGATCGTCACCGCCGATCTGCGGCAGGGGCTTCCCGAAGGTGAGTTCTTCGGCGTGATCGCGCAGTTGCCCGGCGCCAGTGGGGCCGTCGTCGACTGGACCGAGTTGGTGACGCAGGCTCACGAGCGCGGCGCACTTGTCGCCGTCGGCGCCGACCTGCTGGCGCTGACGCTGATCGCCCCGCCCGGAGACATCGGCGCCGACGTGGCGTTCGGCAGCACCCAAAGGTTCGGTGTGCCAATGGGCTTCGGCGGACCGCACGCCGGTTACCTGGCCGTGCACGCCAAACATGCCCGGCAGCTGCCCGGCCGGCTGGTGGGGGTTTCGGTGGATGTCGACGGAGCCGCGGCGTACCGGTTATCGCTGCAGACCCGTGAACAGCACATCCGCCGCGACAAGGCGACGAGCAACATCTGTACCGCACAGGTGTTGCTGGCGGTGATCGCCGCCATGTACGCGAGCTATCACGCCGCTGACGGGCTCGCAGGCATCGCTGGCCGTGTGCACGGACGTGCCCTGACGCTGGCCGCCGGCCTTGCCCGCGCGGGCGTCGAGGTTGTGCACCGCGCATTCTTCGACACCGTGCTGGCCCGAGTTCCTGGCCGGGCCGCGAAGGTCCGTGACGAGGCGAAGGCGCGGGGCATCAACATCTGGCTGGTCGACGACGACCACGTGTCCGTGTCGTGCGACGAGGCCACCACCGCCGCGCACGTCGGTGCGGTGTTGTCGGCATTCGGCGCCGCCCCTGTCGACGGTGACTTCGACGGGGTGGACATCGCCACCCGCACATCGGAGTTTCTTACGCATCCGGCGTTCACGCAATACCGAACCGAGACCGAGATGATGCGGTATCTACGGTCATTGGCCGACAAGGATATTGCGTTGGACCGCAGCATGATTCCGCTCGGATCGTGCACGATGAAGCTCAACGCGGCCGCCGAGATGGAGCCGATCACCTGGCCGGAGTTCGCCCGCCAGCATCCGTTCTCGCCTGCCTCCGATACGCCGGGTTTGCGCAAGCTGATCGCCGACCTCGAGACATGGCTGACGGGTATCACCGGGTATGACGCGGTGTCGCTACAGCCCAACGCAGGTTCACAGGGGGAGTACGCCGGGCTTCTGGCCATCCGGGCGTATCACGCAGAACGTGGCCAACCGGATCGCGATGTCTGCCTCATCCCGTCGAGCGCGCACGGCACCAATGCGGCGTCGGCGGCGCTGGTCGGCATGCGGGTCGTGGTGGTGGCGTGCCGCGGTAACGGTGACGTAGATCTCGACGATCTGCGGGCGAAGGTGGCCGAGCACGCGAATCAATTGTCCACCTTGATGATTACGTACCCGTCGACTCACGGCGTGTTCGAGCACGACATCGCCGAGATCTGCGCGGCCGTGCATGACGTCGGCGGTCAGGTCTACGTCGACGGCGCCAACCTCAATGCACTGGTCGGCCTGGCCCGGCCTGGTCGCTTCGGTGGTGACGTCAGCCACCTCAATCTGCACAAGACGTTCTGCATCCCGCACGGCGGTGGCGGACCGGGCGTCGGGCCGGTCGCGGTGCGGGCTCATCTCGCGAAGTATCTGCCCGGGCATCCGTTCGCCGACGACCTTTCCGAGAAGCACACGGTGTCCTCGGCGCCGTACGGGTCCGCGTCGATCCTGCCGATCACCTGGGCGTACATCCGGATGATGGGGGCGGTTGGCCTGCGTTCTGCGTCGCTGACCGCAATCGCGTCCGCCAATTACATCGCCCGTCGCCTCGACGAGTACTACCCGGTGCTGTACACGGGGGAGAACGGCATGGTCGCCCATGAGTGCATCCTCGACCTTCGCGGTATCACCAAGGCGACCGGCGTTACCGTCGACGACGTGGCAAAGCGCTTGGCCGACTACGGTTTCCACGCGCCTACCATGAGTTTCCCGGTGGCCGGTACGCTGATGGTCGAGCCGACCGAAAGCGAGAGTCTGACCGAAGTGGATGCGTTCTGTGAGGCGATGATTGCGATCCGCGCCGAGATCGACCAGGTCGGCGCCGGGACGTGGCCTGTTGAAGACAACCCGTTGCGCGGTGCGCCTCACACCGCTGAGTGCTTGCTGGTGGCCGATTGGGATCACCCGTACACCCGTGAACAGGCGGCCTATCCGCTGGGCAAGGGATTCCGGCCCAAGGTGTGGCCGCCGGTGCGCCGCATCGACGGCGCCTACGGCGACCGCAATCTGGTGTGCTCGTGCCCGCCGGTCGAGGCGTTCGCGTGAGGTCGCGAACC
>DATFCF010000519.1:0-6625 GCA_035253445.1 Mycobacterium sp. | reverse complement strand
CGGCGGCTGCCAAGATCGGCACTTTCAACTTCGCCATGCTGCTGCACGGATCCCAGGAGGTCCGGCTGTTCTCGCCCCTGCCCCCGGCCGGCAAGCTGAGCGTCGTCGCCGAGGTCGCCGACATCCAGGACAAGGGCGAGGGCAAGAACGCGGTCGTCATGCTCAAGGCGACGGGCGCCGACCCGGACTCCGGCACGGTGATCGCGGAGACGTTGACGACGGTGGTGATCCGCGGCGAGGGAGGTTTCGGCGGGCAACCGGGACAACGGCCGGTGGCCCCGCAGATTCCCGACCGCGAACCCGATGCGAAGGTGGCGTTGCCGACTCGCGAGGACCAGGCGCTGATCTACCGGCTTTCCGGCGACCGCAACCCGTTGCACAGCGACCCGTGGTTCGCCAGGGAGCTGGCCGGCTTCCCGAAGCCAATCCTGCACGGGCTCTGCACGTATGGCGTCGCGGGCCGCGCGCTCGTCGCCGAACTCGGTGGCGGCGACGCGACGAAGGTCACGTCGATCGCGGCGCGGTTCACCTCGCCTGTCTTTCCGGGCGAGACGTTGACGACGTCGATCTGGCGCACTGACTCCGGTCGTGCGGTGTTTCGCACCGAGGCATCCAGCCCCGACGGGTTGGATGCGCGACTGGTCTTGGAGGACGGTGCCGCCGAATACCGCGGCTAGCTACTAGGACCTGAAAAAGTCACCGCGGCTGAGCCGGTATTGGTGCCGCTTTTTCACGTCGCAGTTGCGAATGGACTCGAGCCTGTAGTTATCGAGAGGTTTTGCGAGTGGAGGCCTCGGTAACTACAGGCTCGACGGTGAGCGCAGCCGCCCATCCCACGGTGAGCAATCAACAATCGCACTGCATGCGAGGAGCGCTCTGAACAATGGTCGTGACCGAAATCTATCGCCCATTTCGACACCAAGGCTGCCGACGGGTCGCCCTGTCGGCTAATCCACAGCCATGGTGTCGATCTCGGCGATAGCACCGAAAAGAGTCACTGCTAGCTAGCTACGCGGGCACCACGGTGAAGAACTCGTAGCTGTGACCGTCCGGATCCCGGACATACACGGCACGACCTTCACCCGAATCGTCGATCTCGCGGTCCCACTCGCGGGCGCGGCCTGATCCGAATTCGACGTCGGGGTGTCGATGGAGGTATCTCAGCACGCCGTCGAACGTGGCGTCGTCGATGTGGAAGGCGTAGTGCGCGGGCTTGACACCGTGCCGGTCGTCGAAATCAAAAGTGAGCTCGTCGTTGATCTGGACGGGCACGAAAGGTCCTGCGGGGGTGGATACTTCGAGACCGAGTAGGTCGGCGAGGAATTTTGCTGCGGCTTGTCGGTCGCTCGCGGTCACGATGGTGTGGTTGAGGACGATCGGCATGGGTCACCTCCAAATATATGCGAACTGCATATATTATATGTGCATATCGCATGTAATTCGGAGGTGAGTGTGAGCGACCTAGAGGGTGCCGGGGTGGCGTTGTTCCGCCTCGTGCGGTTCTGGTCTCGACGGTGGGTGACGACGCCGCCGGATCAGGTTACGGCCGAGATGGCACGGGTGCGCGACATCATGGTGCTCGAAGCCGTCGACGCCGCGATGACCAAGGGGCAGGCCGTGTCGGTCGCCGACGTCGCCCACGAACTCGGTATCGACCACTCCGGCGCGAGTCGCATGGTCGCCGAAGCCAGCCGAAACGGGTATCTCGTCCGCGAAGCGGCGCCCGACGACGCTCGCCGGGCAACACTTGCCCTGACCAAGGACGGTCTCGAGGTCTTGGCCGCCGCGCATGACTATCAAGACGGCGTCTTCGCGGAGCTGACCGCCGGATGGCCGGCCAAGGACGCGGCCAGATTCGCGACGTATCTACGGCGGCTCGCCGACCAATAGCTTCGAACCGCCGATGACCGCCGCCTCTGATTGAAAGGATGCTGGCAGGAACGTCCGCACAACGCGGTGTGAGATGGGCGGTGCTACGGCATGAAGTTGATCGTTGGTTACCTGGCCACATCCGGCGGTGCGGACGCACTGGCGTTGGGCGTTCGGATTGCCCGAACCGTCGGTGCGGACGTGGAAGTGTGCACCGTCCTGCCGCCCGACCGGCCCGCGCTCGCGCCGACCAGGGACTACGACGAACTTCTCGCCGAGCAGGCCGAGAAATGGCTGGCCGAAGCGCAGGCGTCGGTACCAGAGGACGTTGTTGTGCGCGGGCACGTGAGTTTCGACGACTCCTTTGCCGATGGGCTCATTCGGGAGACTGCGCGGCTGGAGGCCGACGCCATCGTGGTCGGTGGATCGGGCGGCGGACTTGCCGGAAGCTACTCGCTGGGCTCGGTGGTCAACGAGTTGTTGCACTCGGCGCCGGTGCCCGTGGCAGTCGCGCCTCGCGGCGCCAGGAACTCGTCGACCGAACGCGTCCGCGAGGTAACGTGCGCCCTCGGGGAGCGCCAGGGCGCAGATCTGTTGCTGGACACCGCCGTACGGTTCAGCAAGGCGGCGGGCACACCGCTTCGGCTGGTGTCTCTGGTGGCGCTGGATCCGACCTTCGGTTCGCTTCGCGGTGATGAGGCGGCGGTTCGGGAACGTGCACTGACGCATGCCCGGCAGACTCTGGAAACGGCCAAAACTACACTACCGGAAGGCTTTCCGGTGACTTCGACGATTGTCGACGGCCGCTCTGTCGAAGAGGCAGTCGGCAAACTCGAATGGCATGACGGTGACTTGATCATGGTCGGGTCAAGCCGGCTGAGTGTGCCCAAGCGACTGTTCCTCGGCTCGACCGCCGCCAAGATGTTGCGCGTGCTCGACGTTCCGATGATGGTCGTGCCGAGGGATCAACTCAGCGAGGCGGACCTCCCGTAGCTCGCTGGCGCGGTAGCGGTCGTCGATTGGCCACTTATGCAACGGCCCAGAGCGAATTGCGTGGCATAAGTGGCCACTCGACGCCAGACCAGTGAATCCGGTCAGAGCATGCGGGCGTCAGGCGGAACGTCGACAGCGTGCTGCTCCAGTAGCTCCAGCGGGATGAGCTCGAGCACGCTCTCGCTGGTCGCCTCGAGGACAACCGGCGCGGCGGCCCCGTCATGGAAGGCCTGCAGCCACCGAGCCGCCACCACGCACCACCGGTCCCCGGGATGCAGTCCGGGGAAATGCCACTCCGGTCGGGGTGTGACCAGGTCATTGCCGGTCGAAACCTGGTGTTTGAGAAACTCTCGGGTCATCACGGCACACACACCGTGCACGCCGATGTCCTCTGGCCCGACCCGGCAATAGGAGTCGCGGTAGAAGCCGGTGATCGGGTCGTCGCCGCACGCTGCGAGTGCGCTGCCACGGACGTTGCGTTCGGCCACGCCACCAGCTTGGCAGAACCTGACCTCGACCGGGAGACGATCGAACATTCGTTCGATACACTTTACGTGTGGGCTGGCATAACGGGCCTCCGAGCTGGACGGAAATGGAGCGGGTCCTTACGGGCAAGCCGCGCCGTGCGGGCTGGCCCATTGATGAGCAGGTGGGCGACGGCGGCGACAGCCCCGCCTGGTCACGCAAGCGCGGAAGCTACGAGCCGCTGGATGTGCAGCGGCCGTCCTCGTCGGTCCCGTACGCCGAGCTGCACGCGCATTCCGCGTACAGCTTCCTCGACGGCGCCAGCACACCGGAGGAACTGGTCGAGGAGGCCGCCCGGCTCGATCTGCGCGCCATCGCGCTGACCGATCACGACGGGCTTTACGGGGTGGTGCGCTTCGCCGAAGCGGCCAAGGAACTCAACATGCAGACAGTCTTCGGTGCCGAACTATCGCTTGGCAATGTCGCCCGCACCGAGGAACCCGATCCGCCAGGACCGCACCTGCTGGTGCTTGCCCGCGGGCCGGAAGGGTATCGACGGCTGTCGCGGCAACTGGCGTCGGCGCACCTGGCCGGTGGTGAAAAGGGCAAGCCGCGTTATGACTTCGATGCCCTTACCGAAGCGGCAGGCGGACACTGGCACATCCTGACCGGCTGTCGCAAAGGGCATGTGCGACAAGCACTTTCCGAAGGTGGTCCAGAGGCGGCCGCCCACGCACTGGCTGATCTGGTGGATCGGTTCGGCAAGGATCGGGTCAGCATCGAGCTGACCCACCATGGGCATCCGCTCGACGACGAGCGCAATGCCGCGCTGGCCGAGCTGGCTCCCCGGTTCGGGCTGAGTCTGGTCGCCACCACCGCCGCCCACTTCGCCGAGCCGTCACGGGGCCGGCTGGCCATGGCGATGGGAGCGATCCGGGCGCGGAACTCGATCGACGAGGCGGCCGGTTACCTTGCCCCGCTGGGAGGTTCGCACCTGCGCTCCGGAGCCGAGATGGCGCGACTGTTCGCCCACCACCCCGAGGTGGTGACCGCCGCCGCCGACCTCGGCGAGCAGTGCGCGTTCGGGCTGTCCCTGATCGCCCCGCAGTTGCCGCCGTTCGACGTGCCGGACGGACACACCGAGGACAGCTGGCTGCGGCATCTGGTGATGGACGGTGCCCACCATCGGTATGGTCCGCCGGAGCGGGCGCTGCGGGCCTACGCGCAGATCGAGCACGAGCTGAAAATCATTGAGCAGCTGACCTTCCCGGGCTACTTCCTGGTGGTGCATGACATCACCCGGTTCTGCCGGGAGAACAACATCCTGGCCCAAGGCAGGGGATCGGCGGCCAACTCGGCGGTCTGCTATGCGCTCGGCGTCACCAACGTCGACCCGATCGCCAACGAGCTGCTGTTCGAGCGGTTCCTGTCCCCGGCGCGCGACGGCCCACCGGACATCGACATCGACATCGAATCCGACTTGCGCGAGAAGGCGATCCAATACGTCTACGAACGCTACGGCCGTGACTACGCCGCCCAGGTGGCCAACGTCATCACCTACCGCGGCCGCAGCGCGGTGCGTGACATGGCCCGCGCACTGGGATTCTCCCAGGGTCAGCAGGACGCGTGGAGCAAGCAGATCAGCCAATGGGGCAACCTGGCCGAGACAACACACGTCGAGGACATTCCTGAACAGGTGATCGACCTGGCCAAGCAGATCTCCAACCTGCCCCGGCACATGGGCATCCACTCCGGCGGCATGGTGATCTGCGACCGTCCCATCGCCGACGTGTGCCCGGTGGAGTGGGCACGGATGGAGAACCGCAGCGTGCTGCAGTGGGACAAAGACGACTGTGCGGCAATAGGTTTGGTGAAGTTCGACCTGCTCGGACTTGGTATGCTCTCGGCGCTGCATTACGTCATTGACTTGGTGGCCGAGCACAAGGGCATCCAGGTGGATCTGGCCAAGCTGGACCTGAGCGAGCCCGCGGTGTACGAAATGCTGCAGCGTGCCGATTCTGTCGGGGTGTTCCAGGTGGAGTCACGAGCGCAGATGGCCACCCTGCCGCGACTGAAGCCGCGGGTGTTCTACGACCTGGTGGTCGAGGTCGCATTGATCCGGCCGGGTCCGATTCAGGGCGGCTCGGTGCACCCGTACATCCGGCGGCGCAACGGTGACGAGCCGATTACCTACGACCATCCGTCGATGGAGCTGGCGCTGCGAAAGACGTTGGGCATACCGCTGTTTCAGGAACAGCTCATGCAGCTGGCCGTTGACTGTGCGGGCTTTACCGCTGCAGAGGCCGATCAGCTGCGCCGCGCGATGGGGTCCAAACGCTCGACCGAGCGGATGCGACGGCTGCGGGGCAGGTTCTACGAGGGCATGCAGGAACGTCACGGCATCACTGGTGAGGTGGCCGACCGCATCTACGAAAAGCTCGAGGCGTTCGCCAATTTCGGCTTTCCGGAAAGCCATTCGCTGTCGTTCGCGTCGCTGGTGTTCTATTCGTCATGGTTCAAGCTGCACCACCCTGCGGCGTTCTGCGCCGCGCTGCTGCGCGCGCAACCGATGGGCTTCTACTCACCGCAGTCACTGGTAGCCGACGCCCGCAGGCACGGGGTTACCGTGCACGGGCCCGACGTCAACGCCAGCCTGGCGCACGCCACCCTGGAGAACAAGGGCATGGAGGTGCGACTTGGTCTTGGCAGTGTTCGTCACATCGGCGACGAGCTGGCTGAGCAGATGGTTGACGAACGAAAGGCCAACGGGCCGTTCGCGACTCTCTTGGATCTGACCGGGCGGCTGCAGCTGTCCGTGCCGCAGACCGAGGCGCTCGCGACCGCAGGGGCGCTGGGCTGCTTCGGGATCACCCGCCGCGAAGGGCTGTGGGCCGCAGGAGCGGCCGCCACCCAGCGCCCTGACCGGCTGCCGGGCGTGGGGTCGTCGTCGCACATCCCGTCGCTGCCCGGCATGACCGAACTCGAGCTGGCTGCCGCCGACGTGTGGGCGACGGGCATTTCACCGGACAGCTATCCCACCCAGTTCATGCGCGAGAACCTCGACGCGATGGGCGTCGTCCCCGCCGCCCGGCTGCTCGACGTGCCCGACGGCACCCGGGTGCTGGTGGCCGGCGCGGTGACCCACCGGCAGCGGCCCGGCACGGCGCAGGGGGTGACGTTCATCAACCTCGAGGACGAAACCGGGATGGTCAACATCCTGTGCTCGCCCGGAGTTTGGGCGCGGCACCGCAGGCTGGCCCAAACGGCGCCGGCGCTCCTGATCCGCGGTCAGGTACAG
>DATFCF010000518.1:0-4771 GCA_035253445.1 Mycobacterium sp. | reverse complement strand
ACTGTGCGAGCGCCTGCAGGCTGCGAAACATCTCGTCGACGTTGCCGCCGGGAAAGTCGGTGCGTCCGCACCCTTCCAGGAACAGCGTGTCACCGGCGACCAGTCGTCCGTCGAGCAGGAAGCACTGGCTGCCCGGCGTGTGCCCGGGAGTGTGCAACAGCTCGATCTCGACGTCGCCGACGCTGACCTTGTCGCCATGCTCGTGCGCGGTCAGCTCGCTGCGGGCGATGCCGGTTACGCGCGAAACCCATTCTACCTCAAGGGTATTGACGTGGACGGGCACGTGGGTGCGCTCGAGTAGCTCGGCAAGGCCCTTCAACTCGAAACCCATCATCGACCCGCCGACGTGGTCGGGGTGGTGATGGGTGACCAGCACACCCGACAAGTGCATGTCGTCGGCCTCGAGCGCGTCCACCAGATCCTGCGCGGCGTAGGCCGGGTCGACGACCACGCAGTCGCCGGTCTCGCGGTCGCCGATGAGGTACGCGAAGTTGCGCATCTGCTGGGCGATCATGTCGTCGGCGGCGAAATCGCGGCCGGACAACAGCTGCCGGAAATACAGGCGGTCGGAAGGCATGGCCTCAGACTAGGTTCGCGGCTTCACGAGAGTGCATCTGGCTCTGACCAACGCCGCTCGCCACGCCGGCACCGGCCTAGTTTTCGCCCTTGAGCCGCACCAGGCGGGTGGTGCTGCTCTCGTCGAGCTCCACCAACTCGCTGTGCGAGCGCAGGAAGTCGCTGAACGAGCGGAATCCCAGTGACTTTTCGGAAAATGACGGGTCCATCCGCTTCATCTGCGCCTTGACCGCGGAGTTATGCAGCCAGTCTGCGTCGTCTTTCTCGTGGCCGATCCGCAGTGCCCGCTCCAGCAAGCCGGTGGCCGCCTTCTGCGGGTCAGGTGCCGGCTCATCGTCGGCCTCTTGCGCCTTGGTGCGTCGCGGCTTCTTCGCGGGCGCAGGCGCGACGGCGGGAACGCCCGGCAGCGCGTCGTAGGTGACGAACTCGTCGCATGCGGCGGTGAGCGACTTGCTGATCGAGCCGGTGATGCCGATGCCGACGACGTAGCGGCCGAGGCGCTTGCACCGCTGCGCCAGCGCGATGTAGTCGGAATCGCCGGCGACGATGACCACATGCGTCAGGTCGGGTAGCCGGAACATGTCCTCGACAGCGTCCACCGCCAGCCGGATGTCGGCCCCGTTCTTGGCGTAGGCCGCCGCCGGAAACAGCTGCACGAGGTCGACCGCGCGGCCGACCAGCTGCCCGCGATAGTCGGCGTTGACGTCCGCCGACCAGTCGGCGTAGGCCTTCGTCAGCACCAGGGTGCCGAACGACGATGCGAAGTCGATGATGGCGCCGACGTCGACGGTTGCCGTGGTCAGCCGCCCAGGTTCCTTGTGGAAGCCGGCCGTTTTGTCACGCTGAAACGAGTTGCGGCCGTGGATCTGGTCATAACGCGAGATGACGATGTTGTCGAAATCAAGGTAGACCGCCACGCGCGGCGTGCCGGGCTCCGTCATGGTTCAGTCCTATCACCCGGCAGCGGGATCGGACGCACTATTACCGTCGCGTCGTAGTTCGCGTTGTGACCTGCGGTTTGGCGGCGCTGCGGAGCACGCTGTACCCTCTTTAAGGCCCACGGCATCGGCGTCTGTTGAGTGCTCCGGGCTCTGGCCCCCTTAGCTCAGTCGGTAGAGCGTTTCCATGGTAAGGAAAAGGTCAACGGTTCGATTCCGTTAGGGGGCTCGGTGGCCACCGAGGCGAGCGAAGCGACGGGAGAAGCTGAAGCTTGGCGGCGGCGCCCGGCATGGCGGTGTAGCTCAGTCGGTTAGAGCGAACGACTCATAATCGTTAGGTCGCCGGTTCGAGTCCGGCCATCGCTACAAGATGAACAACGAGATTTGCAAGACTTCAGGAAGAGGCAGCTGACGTGGCGTCCAGTACCGACGTACGGCCAAAGATCACTTTGGCCTGCGAGGTGTGCAAACACCGCAACTACATCACCAAAAAGAATCGCCGCAACGATCCTGACCGGCTGGAACTCAAGAAGTTCTGCCCGAACTGCGGCAAGCACCAGGCCCACAAAGAGTCGCGCTAGCCGCGTCAACCAGCGATGTTTGCTCAGGTTGACTAGGTAGGTTCATTAGCCGTGACTTTGTCTTCAGACATCGTCGGGATGCACTATCGCTATCCCGACCACTACGTGGTGGGGCGGGAGAAGGTCCGCGAGTATGCGGTCGCCGTCAAGAACACCGACGCCGCGTTTTTCGACGAGAAGGCCGCCGCCGAGCTTGGCCATGATGGCATCCTGGCCCCGCTGACGTTCATTTCGGTATTCGGCTACCAGGCGCAGTCGGCGTTCTTCGCCAGCGCCGACATCGGCATCCAGGACTCGAAGATCGTCCAGGTCGATCAGGAACTCAGGTTCAAGAAGCCGATCAAGGCCGGCGACCGGCTCTACTGCGATGTGTACGTCGACTCGGTCCGACAGTCATTCGGCGCGGACATCATCGTCACAAAGAACATCGTGACCAACGAGTCCGGTGAAGTAGTGCAGGAGACGTATACGACCCTGGCCGGTCGTACGGCTGTAGAGGGAGAAGAAGGTGGCTTCAACGATGGCGTTGCGTGAGTTCAGCTCGGTGAAGGTGGGTGACAAGCTTCCCGAGAAGATCATTCCGCTGACACGCACCGACTTGGTGAACTACGCAGGGGTCTCCGGAGACCTCAACCCCATCCACTGGGACGACGAGATCGCCAAGCAGGTTGGACTCGACGTCGCGATCGCCCACGGCATGCTCACCATGGGCCTCGGCGGTGGCTACGTCACGTCATGGGTCGGCGATCCGGCCGCGGTGACCGAGTACAACGTCCGATTCACCGCCGTGGTCCCAGTGCCCAATGATGGCAAGGGCGCAGAAATCGTGTTCAATGGTCGGGTGAAATCCGTTGAGCCCGAGACGAAATCGGTAACCATTGCGCTTTCGGCCACTTCGGGGGGAAAGAAAATCTTCGGCCGCGCCGTCGCAACCGCGAAGCTGGCGTAGCGCATGGCTCTCAAGACAGACATCCGGGGAATGGTCTGGAAATACCCGGATACGTTCGTGGTTGGGCGCGAGCAGGTCCGCCAGTATGCGGCCGCTACCAAGGTCGACGACCCGGCCAGTTACGACGAGGACGCCGCCGCCGAACTGGGTCACGACTCCCTGGTCGCGCCGCTGACTTTCGTGTCGATTCTGGCCAACCTGATTCAGAAGCATTTCTTCCAGCACGTCGACGTGGGCATGGAGACCATGCAGATCGTCCAGGTCGACCAGAAGTTCGTGTACCACCGGCCGATCAAGGCCGGCGATGAGCTTCAGGGGACCATGCACGTCGAGTCGGTCGACGAGCGGTTCGGCGCGGACATCGTCGTCACCCGCAATGTCTGTACGAACGCGGCAGGCGAGGTCGTTCTCGAGGCCTACACGACGCTGATGGGCCACGAGGGCGACAACTCGATCTCGGTGAAATGGGATCCGGAATCGGGCCAGGTCATGAGAAAAGCCGTCGGCGAATAATCCCGAACCGGATTAGTAACTCAGACGGGGTCCGCGCTACACTCGGACCTCGGGGTTTTCCCAGTCCAGCGCGCTGTCCGTCGGTTTGAAGATCGACCGAACGGGGAGCGCGCGAATTGTGTGAGCCCCTGCCATCAGTGCAATCCTTGAAGGGGCGTAGCTCAACTGGCAGAGCAGCGGTCTCCAAAACCGCAGGTTGCAGGTTCAAGTCCTGTCGCCCCTGCTCAAACTGAATACTCGACAAAGTGTGGACACTGGATAGTGACCACCCCAAGAAACCAGACGAAAGGCATGCGGTGAGCGACGAGCGCGATAGTGCCGGCTCCGCAGGCGACGACGGCACCGACAGCGGTCAGACCGCGGTCGTGACGCAGCCGCTGCGCCCCACGGGCAAGCGGTCGCGGCGCGGAGCGGCGAGCGAGGCCGACAGCGAGGCTGTCGACCTGGAGACCGGCACCAAAGCCGCTCCCACCAAGAACGGCGCCCCGACCAAGACCGCCAAGAAAGCCGCCGACCGCCCAGGAAAAGGGGGGCGCAATCCGTTCACGTTCGTCCTGACCTACCTGCAGCAGGTCGTCGCCGAACTGCGCAAGGTGATCTGGCCGAACCGCAAGCAGATGGTCAGCTACACCAGCGTGGTGCTGATCTTCCTGGCGTTCATGGTGGCGCTGATCGGTCTGGTCGACCTGGGCCTGGCCAAGCTCGTGATGCTGGTTTTCGGCTGACACGAGAAAGATCTAGAGAGGACTGACAACCGTGACTAGCTTCGACGGCGAGACGCCTTCGGGTGAGACCGTCGACCTGATCGACGAGACCGGCGAAACCGTGGCCGACGAGACCACCGTCGACCCGGTGACCGAGGACGCCGACGCGGCGCCCGCCGAGGTTGCCGAAGCGGCTACTGACTCCGATGTCGCCGCCGAAGCGGCCCCGGAAGAAGACGAGGATCCGGCCGTCGCGCTCAAGAAAGAGCTGCGCCTGCGGCCCGGCGACTGGTACGTCATCCACTCCTACGCCGGCTACGAGAACAAGGTGAAGGCCAACCTCGAGACCCGCGTGCAGAACCTCGACGTGGGCGACTACATCTTCCAGGTCGAGGTGCCCACCGAAGAGGTCACCGAGATCAAGAACGGCCAGCGCAAGCAGGTCAACCGCAAGGTGCTGCCCGGCTACATCCTGGTGCGCATGGAGCTCAACGACGAGTCGTGGGGCGC
>DATFCF010000517.1:0-5133 GCA_035253445.1 Mycobacterium sp. | reverse complement strand
ATACACTGACCTGGTGTCCGATGCTGTGGGTTCGCATCCGCAATACGACGAATTTGCCGACGAGTTCCTCGATCACGCGCGCAACAGTCTCTACAACGCCCACTACGACCGTCCAGCCTGTCTGTCCCTATTGGGTGAAGTCGCGGGGCGGACAGTGTTGGACGCAGCATGCGGCCCTGGGCTCTATGCCGAGGAACTCCTCGCGCGCGGTGCCGACGTGATCGGCTTTGACCAGAGTCCGCGAATGGCCGAGCTGTGCCAGCAGCGCCTCCCCTCAGGGCGGTTTCGGGCCCACGATCTCGCCGATCCACTCGACTGGCTGCCCGACCAGTCTGTGGACCTCGTACTGTTCGCCCTTGCGTTGGAGTACGTCGACGACAGGGTGCGCGCACTGCGGGAGCTTCGGCGCGTGCTTCGTCCTGACGGGGCGCTGGTGTTGTCGCGACAGCATCCCACCGGTGACTGGCTGCGACATGGCGGGAACTACTTCGATGTACGGGTCATCGACGAGGTCTGGAGCCGAGGCTGGCGGGTCCGATATTGGCTGGCCCCACTCGAGCAGACCTGCGAGGAATTGCACGACGCCGGCTTCCTCATCGAGCGCCTGATCGAGCCGCGCCCGACTTCGGCGGCTGCCGAGATCGACCAGGACCGCTACGAGCGCTTGCATCGCGAGCCGACAGGGTTTCTCGCGATCAGGGCGATGCCCGATCCACGTCAGTGAGCCCGGGCAGCGGCAGTCGGGCACGGCGCTAGCGTCACACCCGCCACATCAGCATCCCGATGGCAGACACGGTGCCCTTCCAAATGTGATAGCGCATGCGATATCACATTCCCGACCACCATGGTCCTCTGCAGCGGTTACCCATGTGACCGCTGTGACAACAACCGGACTCGTCGTGGCTAAAGCGGACATCCTGTATGACACCGCGCGGATCAATCTCACTTCACATCGCTCGGAACCGGTTACCGAGGAAGAGGTACGCGGGCTCGCAATGGTGAGCTGGTCGCAGTCCCAAGGTGCACGACGGTTCACTCGATGAGGTCGTTGACTGGTGGCCGGATGGCGTCGTTGCTCAGGGCAGGTAGCACTCCTTTCGGGTCTCCCCGCCAGGGCAGTGCGAGCAGCTGCCGCACACTGCGGCGCCCGCCGAAGGCGCGTAGTGCCTCGAAGTCCGAAACCGAAACGGCGACTTGCTCGGTCGCCAGGCAGGGGTCGCCGAGCTGCGTGGTCCCTGTCGTCGGGGTGGTTAATTCGAGCGCGGGTAGCTCACTGGTTCTGGCCATCTCGTCGTAATTCGTCGTCAGGAATCCAATAGCAACGGCGTAGACCGGATCGTCCGTGCGGGTGCCAGGCTCACTGAGCGCGCCTCGGATGTCGTGTTCGTGGGTGAGGGAATCAAAAACAAGCTGACCGGCTGGACGTTCCAGACCGTCCTGACCGACCCGCACCGCAACTGTGTCGATCACTTGGCCCCACAGTTCGAGCAACTCGTCGAGACCCAGGTGGGCAAGGCGATCGACCTGCGCTTTGGTCCACGTGTCGGTAGCGACTCCTTCCAGATTGAGGGAAGCAATGTCCTGTGCGGTACCGGCGAGATGAGCCACCGTCTCGCGAACAGTCCAGGAGGGGCACGCCGGCACCGTCAGTCCCGCGACCTCGGCACGATCGCGTAGTAGCGCGTCGACACGCTCATAGAGCCGGCGGTACGCGTCGGCAGCATCAGTGCCAGGCCGTAATAGAGGTGACCGGCTGTTTTGCGCCCTGAGATTGTCCGCAGATGCCGCGGATGAATGGGCACTAGTTGGTGTGGTGCTACCCGTCGCCGGCGTGGTGCGGTCTTCCACAACGATGACCGTACACAGAAAATAAGAATATTAAGAACAATTTGTGGTTACAGTAAGGCCGGCCGACACTGGGGATGGGCTTCCGTTCTCGGCGAGAATCTTCTCCCCAAGCGCCAGGCCAGCTTCGCGTAGCCGACGTGGTGAGACCACGCCACTAGCTGACGCTTGCCAACGCGAAGGGCAGAACCGCCGGGGCGCCGGCCGAGCGCACAACACGAGCCGCCATCGTCAACGTCCATCCGGTATCGGTGACGTCGTCGACCAGCAGCACGGGGCCCGCGGCGGCACTGATCACGCCGGCATCCGGCGCTACCCACGAATCATGCAGCGCAGCAACACGATACGCGGAGTTCGCGGCAGCAACCGGACGATGCTCGGGCGAATATCTCAGGGTTCCCAGATTGGTCAGACGACCCAGTTGCGCCAGCCGGTCCACCAGAGACGTGATCAACAACGGATGACGCACGGACTCCAGGCCCATCACCGCGGTCGGCCGGGTCTCCCAGGTCCAGGCGGCCAGCACCTGAACGGCGGCGCGCACCACCTCGTCCGGCACTTCCTGATCGGGGTCGTCGATGAGGCGCCGCAATCGGGCGCCCCAGCCCAGATCCGTCAGCCGCCCGATGACCCGCCCCGCCGCCGGGCCGTCACCGATGCGGCCACTGAGGTCCAGTCCGAGCTTGGCCAGCCCGGACGGCCACTGCTTGCGCGGCGTGATTTCCACGCCAGGGCGCATCAACCGCTGCCGGGTGTTCTCCACCGCCGCCACGTCGATATCCGCGCGGAGATGAGGCCCTGCGCAGTTGTCGCAGCGGCCGCAGCGGTCGCCGTCGCGCAGTTCGGGGTCGTCGAGTTGGCTGCGCAGGAACACCATCCGGCATCCGTCGGTGTCGAGATAGTCCAGCATGGCCTGCTGCTCGCGCTTGCGTGCTTCGTCGAGCTTGCGATACCGCTGTTCGTCGTAGCTCCATGGCTCGCCGGTGCTGACCCATCCGCCCTTGACGCGGCGGACGGCCCCGTCGACGTCGAGCACCTTCAGTACCATCTCCAGCCGGGTGCGTCCGAGATCCACCAGCGGTTCCAGTGCGGGTGTCGATTGCGGACGGTCGGGCTCGAGCGCACCAATGACGTTGCGCACCATAGCTTCCGAAGGGAACGCCACAGACGCGAAATAACGCCAGACGTCCGCGTCCTCGCGCCCTGGCAAGAGGATGACTTCGGCGCTGTCCGTCGACCTGCCTGCACGACCGACCTGTTGGTAATAGGCGATGGGCGAGGACGGCGCACCGAGGTGGACGACGAATCCGAGGTCGGGTTTGTCAAATCCCATGCCCAGCGCCGACGTCGCGACCAGTGCCTTGACCCGGTTGGCGAGCAGATCGGCCTCGAGTTGTTCGCGTTCGGCGGCCTCGGTGGCGCCGGTATACGCCGCAACGGCGTGCCCCTGCTCGCGCAGCATGGCTGCGATGTCGTGCGCTTGCGCGACGGTGAGGGTGTATACGATCCCCGATCCGGGTAGCGAATTCAATTGTGCGGCAATCCATGCCGCCCGTTGCGCCGGACTATCGGTCTTCACCACCGAGAGCCGAAGCGATTCGCGGTCCAGCCCGCCACGCAACACCACCGTGTCGCGGCCCCCGACACCCAATTGGGTCGCGACATCCTCGACCACCCGGTCGTTGGCGGTCGCCGTGGTCGCCAGAACCGGGATGTCTGTTCCGAGTTCGGCGATGAGGGTGCGGATTCGCCGGTAGTCGGGCCGGAAGTCGTGCCCCCAGTCCGACACGCAGTGCGCCTCATCCACGACGACCAGACCGGCGTCACCGGCCAGCGCCGGCAGCACGTTGTCGCGAAAGTCCGGATTGTTCAAGCGTTCTGGGCTGACGAGTAGGACGTCGAGGTCACCTGTCTTGACCCGACGGTGAATCTCTTCCCAGTCTGCGATGTTGCTCGAGTTGATGGTCGCTGCGCGAACCCCGGCACGCTCGGCCGCGGCGACCTGGTTGCGCATCAGCGCCAGCAGCGGCGAGACGATGACCGTCGGCCCGCTACCGGCGGCCCGCAGCAGCTTGGCCGCGATGAAGTACACCGCCGACTTTCCCCACCCGGTGCGCTGGACGACCAGCGCCTGGCGGTGGTGCACCACCAGCGCCTCGATGGCGGTCCATTGGTCGTCGCGAAGCGTCGCCTGCGGGCCCGCTAGCTGTTCGAGGACTGCCTGGGCCTGATCGCGACTCGCCATGTGCCCATCGTGCCCGCACGCTCCGACTAGTACGCGTAGGTGTTGGCGGGTTTGTCGATGCGCCGCACGCTCGTCACCGCCAGCGTCGGGATGAAGTTCGTCGCCGGCGTGGATGTCCCTGGCGTGACGGTGCCCTCCACCTGCAACCAGGTGTCCTCCTGGTAGCCGGCCGCGACCCCGACGGCCGGACCGGACAAGTGGATCCGTGCCAGTTGGGCGTCGGCGGCGCAGCAGACGATGACCACCCGCGCCAGGTCGGTGCTCTCGGGATACTTCAGCGTGAAGCCGGTCATGGTGATCAACCGGCCGTCGAGGCTGTCGGTGGAATCGGTTGCGGCGCGCATCAGCACGTCGGGAAGCGAAACGGTCGGTGCGCGGCCGGCAGGCAGCGGAGGGAACGGCCGGCGTTGCGGTTCCGTCGCCGCCACCACTTCGGGAGTGGCGCCGTTGGCGCCCAACGGCGGCGGCACGACGAACGTGGTGAGCACGATGGGCACCAACAGCACCCACACCAGCCAGTGGCGATGCCGGTGGCCGTCAGCATCATCGGCCACCTCGGCGCCATGGCGCAGATCGCGCACAAGGGCCGCCACCGCGAGGGCGATCAGCACCACGGCGGCGGCGATCAGCCATGGCAGCAGTGACGGTTTGACGTAGTGCAGATACGAGCCCTTCACGGCCATCACCACGACGCTCAACCCGACGAGCAGCAGCACGGCGTTCTGGGTGCCGCGGCTCATCGCGCACCACCCAGCACGACGAGGCCGACGACCGTCGCGGCCGCAGTCGCGACCACAAACGTCGCGGGCCCGAAGCGGAGCGCGAACGGACGCCCGAACAGCCCGGCCTGCATCGCCGAAAGCTTCACGTCGATCGCGGGCCCGACAACCAGGAACACCAACCGTGGCAGCAGCGGCAACATCGTCAGGCTGGCGGCGACGAACGCGTCGGCCTCGGAGCACAGCGCCAGCACAACCGCGAATAGGGCCATGGTCAGCACACCGAGGACGAGGTGGCCGGCGAGGTGCTCGAACACCCACGCC
>DATFCF010000516.1:0-4132 GCA_035253445.1 Mycobacterium sp. | reverse complement strand
CAAGACTTTCGCGTTGTTCGGCATCGCCGCGCGGACCCTGCGCAGAAACTGCAACACATTGGATTCATCCCAGTCCGGCACGATGTGCTTGAGCGGATAGGCATCTGCACCAGACGGGACTGACTCGAAGAACGTTCCCGCGACAACGGAGCACCGATCAGGCCGGCCGGCAGTTTCGGTTCGGCAGTCATCCAGCAATCCTCTCCGCGGTGGCCGGCGGCCATCCGTCGAAGGGCTACTTCTTGACGGCTAACGGGCTGCCGAGATGATCTGCGGCGACCAAGTGCCCGTCGTCGGCCAACGACATCACCCAGATGCTGCCCTTACGGTTTCTTGACTTGTCCGGTCGCACCCCGTCGCGTTCGCACCACCACGCGATCAGGTCCGGAATCACCTTGCCCTGCGTGCAGATCACCGGGGTGTCACCTGCGGCGGCGATTTCGAGGACACGGTGCCGGGCAGCCTTGCGGTTGTCCGGATACGCTTCCTCGGTCAGCAGCGGCTCATCGTGGATCGTCGTGCCGAGCTCCTCGGCCAACGGTTCGAGCGTCTGCTGGCACCGCACTCGGTCGGCGGTGTACAGCTCGTTGGCCCCGAACGCAAGCAGCACTCCGACCAGAGACTCGGCCTGTGCGCGGCCGTGCTTGTCCAACGGACGTTTTCGATCGTCGCCCTTGTACCGGGACTTGCTGCCTGCCGTGCCGTGCCGCACGATCAGCACTGTCTTCGTATCGACAGGCCCTTTGGCAAAGCGGCGCAACACCTTTCGGTCATGTGGGTAGCCGAGTTCTTTCATCGCGTCGGCGACGGGAAGCCACTTGAGTTCATCGACTTCGTCGTTGGGTGTGAAGGTGCCGTCGACACAGCGCGCCGCCCAGTACCGCACCTTCTTGACGCCCTGCTCGACGGGATAGCTCACGGCGGCCAGTCGCCTGCCGAGGTGTGACGTGTAGCCGGTCTCCTCGCAGACTTCGCGTACGGCGGTGACGGGTTCGGCCTCGCCGGCGTCGACCTTGCCCTTTGGCAAAGACCAATCGTCGTAGCGAGGGCGGTGGACGATCGCCACCTCCGGCGTCGCGGCGTCACCATGCGAGCGCCACAGCACCGCCCCGGCCGCTAGAACGGCCGTGCTCGGCACGGCGTCTGGCGAAGTCTCCTTCGGCACGTCAACTCCCGCAGGTCATTCGGGCCCGCGCCGGGCCGCATCGAGACAGGGCAGGATCACGGGTGGCGGTGGCGTTCCATCATCGACACCTGATGGTCACGAACGGTGTGACCCGCTTGCGGCGATGCGCTCCAGTGGCCGTCGACGCCCAGCTCCCAGCATCGGGTTGCAGGGTCCATCGCGGACTCGAAGACGTCGTTCAGCGCAGTGGTCAGTCTCGGATCCTTTACCTGAGCCATCACTTCGACCCGTCGGTCGAGATTACGATGCATCATGTCGGCGCTGCCGATCCAGAACTCGTCGATGGCACGGAAGTGAATAATCCGCGAGTGTTCGAGGAATCGGCCGAGAATCGAGCGCACGACGATGTTCTCGGAGTAGCCGGGCGCGCCGGGCTTCAGCGCACAGATGCCCCGCACCACCACCTCGACGCGGACCCCGGCCTGCGATGCCCGGTAGAGCGCGTCGATCACCTGCTCGTCCACCAGAGCGTTGGCCTTCAGCCGGATCAGGCCTTGGGCGCCGTCGCGGGTGGCCGCGATCTCGCGTTCGATGCGTTCGACGATGCCCCTGCGCACGCCGTGCGGCGCCACCAGCAGGTTGCGGTAGCTGTCCTTGCGCGAATAACCGGTCAGCGAGTTGAACAGATCGGTGAGGTCGGCACCGATATCAGGAGCGGCGGTCAGCAGTCCGACATCTTCGTACAGGCGCGCGGTTTTCGGGTTGTAGTTGCCGGTGCCGATATGGCAGTAGCGCCGGATCGTGGAACCCTCGCGGCGCACCACCAAGGCCGTCTTGCAGTGCGTCTTCAGCCCGATCAACCCGTACACGACATGCACGCCCGCACGCTCCAGCGCGCGTGCCCACTTGATGTTCGCCTGTTCGTCGAACCGCGCCTTGATCTCGACGAGCGCAACGACCTGCTTCCCGGCCGCGGCGGCGTCGATGAGCGCGTTGACGATCGGGGAGTCGCCCGACGTGCGATACAGCGTCTGCTTGATCGCCAGCACGTTGGGATCGGCCGCGGCCTGCTCGATGAAGCGTTGCACCGTCGTGGAAAAGGAATCGTAAGGGTGGTGCACGAGCACGTCCCCGTCGCGCAACGTCGAGAAGATGCTCTTGGGTGTCTCGCGCTCGCCGAACGCCGGCGGCGTCGCCGGTACGAACGGCGGGTCCTTCAGCGCAGGCCGGTCGACACCGTAGATCTGCCACAGCGATGTCAGGTCCAGCAGCCCGGGTACTTCGATGACGTCACCGGGATCGACGTCGAGTTCACGCAGCAGCAACTCCAACATGGACTCGGTCATATCGTCGGAAACTTCCAGACGAACAGGAGAACCGAAGCGCCGCCGCGCAAGTTCGCGCTCGAGCGCCTGCAGCAGGTCCTCGTCGCGGTCCTCTTCGACCTCGAAATCCGCATTGCGGGTAATGCGGAACGCGTGATGCTCGACGATTTCCAGTCCGGGGAAGAGCACCGGAAGGAACGCGGCAATCAACTCCTCCATCGGCAAAAAGCGCGCCACGGTCGGAGTGCCTTCGCGCCCGTCCATCTGGACGAAGCGATCGACGTTGTCGGGCACCTTGATTCGGGCGAAATGCTGGCCGCCGTCATCGGGATGTTTGACGGTGATCGCCAGGTTCAGGCTCAGGCCGCTCACGAACGGGAACGGATGTGCCGGGTCGACCGCCAACGGAGTCAACACCGGGAACACCTGCTCGTGGAAGTAGGTGGACAGTCGCCCGCGTTCGGCGTCGTTGAGCTCGGCCCACGTGACGAGCACGATGCCTTCGTCGGCAAGCGCCGGCCGCACCGAGTCGAGGAACACGTGCGCGTGCCGGCTGGCGATTTGTTGTGTGCGTTCACTGATCCGGCGCAACTGCTCACGCGGCGACAACCCGTCGGCCGAACGCACCGACAGGCCCATCTCGTCGCGGCGCTTCAGGCCGGCGACGCGCACCATGTAGAACTCGTCGAGGTTCGACGCGAAGATCGCCAGGAACTTCGCTCGCTCGAGCAACGGCAGGGACGTGTCTGCGGCAAGTGCGAGCACTCGCGCGTTGAACTCCAGCCAGCTCAGCTCGCGGTTGACGTAGCGATCCTCCGGCAGGGCGTCGTCAATCGCGGGTGACGTCGCCGCTGGTGGCGCCTCGGGCGCCGAACTGGCGGACATCGGTGTCGCCGGCCGAATCGCCGCCGTGTCCGACTCCGTGTCATCGGCTCGAATCTGGGCTTCGGCTTCCGTCATCTCTCCGATGATTCCCTATCGAGCAGCCGTCCTGCTACCGCGGAGGGGTATCCCTTTACTTTCGTCGGTCATGTCTGTCGCCGGATGGCCTGCGCTGTTGCCGGTCCTACACCCAGCCGACGCGCGACCAGCAAGTCGTCGGGCGTATCGATGTCGCAGCGCAGCCCGGGCCACGCGCCCGTCAGTTCGATGGCCCCGGAGTGGCGATGGCGCTGCGCAGAATCGGGACCGAAGTGCGGGTCGAGCGCGACGCCGAACGCGAACAGCGCCGAGGTGCCCGTACCGTGCCGGTCGCCGACGAAGCTGCGGGGGTACTCCCGGGCGGCGGTGATCGCTTCTGCCAATTCCTGTGGTTGGAGTGCGGGCAGATCACCTTGCAGTGCAACGATATTCGGAGTCATCTCGCGCACCGACGCCTCGGCTGCGGCGATCGCATTGTTCAGCGGGTTGCGATGGCCGTCCGGTGTCGGATCGACGAGAACTCGCGCGCCGAGCCCGCGCGCCGCGGCGGCGGCATCGTCGTCGGGGGTGACGACGGTGACCGCCTGTAGTGCCGAGACCGCCAAAGCGGCGCTGATGGTGTCCACGAGCATGGCCAGCACCACGCTTTCACGGGTGGCCGAGGAGAAGACCGGCGCCAGCCGTGTCTTGGCGGCGCTCAGTCGTTTCACCGCGATCACCAGCCCGACGTCGGCTGTCGCCGACTGCGCGGGCGCGGTGT
>DATFCF010000515.1:0-7688 GCA_035253445.1 Mycobacterium sp. | reverse complement strand
GAACCATGCAGCGCGACTGCGTATTGGCCATCTCCCGAGGCGGGCGATACACCCTGGATAACGTGGTGCCCGCCTGCGCTTCCTGCAATACGAGCAAGTGCAATGACGAGGTCACCGGCTGGCTGCGCCGAAAGCGGCTCGACGAGCGCAGGTTCCTGACGCGCTACGTAGAAATCTTGCGGCTTGTGGAGTCGCACCGGCGGGACGCGCCGGTTGCACTCCACGAATCGCAGGGGTCAGGCAGGTGAGACGCCGGCGCTCAGCACGCGCACCGCGCTGATGAGGCCGTCGATCAGGTTGCCGTCCTTGAACGACGCGGCAGCCGCCGAGACGCCCAGCGGAGCGGCCTCCTCGATACCTCGGCCCTTGACGTCGGAGCCGTACACCACCTCGATCGCGCGCTGATTCGGCGACACCGCCAGCAGCACCGCGTTGTCAGGCGTCGGCACCTTGGCCAGGATCTCGCGCGCGGTGGCCGCGGTGTCCACGCCGAGATCACCCAGGTAGACCGCGAAGCGGGCCTTGGCGGCGCGCGAACCGAACTTCAGCGCGTCGTCCAAAACGACCAGATCCATCGCCGCGAAGGGGTAGGTCACCGACACCTCGCCGGGCTGGGTGACTCCCGAGATCCGGCCGCTGGTGGTTACGACGAAACCGGTCGGCAGAGCCAGTTCAGCCGGTGCAACAGTCGCCACTTCACCACTTGCCACTGGCGCCGCCTCCTACGGTCAACGGGTGCGAACCGTGGCCACCGTGGCCATGGTCGGCTGGTTCGTCGGACGCCCAGAGAATCGGTTCGTGCGTCCACGCTTCGGACAGTTTGTAGGTCTCCGGGTGCGGGCTCTTACCGCGCCAGATCATCGCGGCCAGGACCAGCGTCAGCCCCAACGGCACCAGGACGAACAGCGAATGGATGAGGGGGGTGCTCACGACGCAAACCGTAACGCACGGCGTCGCTACGCCGCGCCCTCACCCAGGTATCGCACCCACGCCGGGTCGAGCTCCTTGACGCTTGACAGCAACCGCCAGTGCTGCCCCTTCGGCGGCACCGGCACCGACCGCAGCGCCCAGCCCAGCTCCGCGAGCAGTCGGTCAGCCTTGCGGTGGTTGCACGTGGAGCAGGCGGCCACGCAGTTCTCCCAGGAGTGGTCGCCGCCGCGGCTGCGCGGCACCACGTGGTCGACGGTGTCCGCCTTGCCCCCGCAGTACGCGCAGCGAAACCGGTCGCGGTGCATCAGCGCGGCTCGCGTCATCGGGATGCGGGCGCGGTACGGGACCCGCACATAGGCATGCAGCCGGATCACCGAGGGCACCACGATCGACCTGGTCGCCGAGTGGATGATCGGGCCGTTCGGGTCGTCGTGCACGACGCTGGCCTTGCCGCACATCAGCATGATGACCGCCCGCCGCATGGGCAGAGCGGTCAACGGTTCGTAGGTGGAGTTCAGCAGCAATACTCGCCGACGGCCCCAGATGGAGCCGTCGCTTGTACTGGGTGGGTGGCTGTCGACGCTGTGCAGCACACGCGACTGGGCGTGCGTTACCGCGGGCCCGGATAAGCTGGCCGCTGCCCCGTGGTGCCGGTGGCCGCGACTCTTATTGCGCTGCGCCATTCGTCCTCCGAGATGACAGTTCACCACGGATTGGCGGCGATCGCACGACAATTCTTTTCGTGTTCGCAGGTCAGTCCAGTGAACATCGGGTGACGCCGCGAAACTAGGTAGTCGGATACTCATGCCGAATCAGCACCAGGCCGCGACACTTAGCCCATGACCGAGGTTGAACCGCCGAACAACAACCGCAAGTACGTGGAATACAGGCCTGACCTGGAACAACCCGACCGCGACGAAGAGCAGCTGATCGACAGCATCATCGCCGATCTGCGCGGGAACAACGAGCGGGCGTTCAAGAAGTACAAGAAGGGCATCCGCGATGCGCACGCCAAGAGCCACGGCATCCTGCGCGGAGAGATGACGGTGCTGCCCGACCTACCCGAGTATCTGCGGCAGGGCATCTTTGCGACGCCGAAGACGTACACGGTCATCGCGCGGCTTTCCACCACCTCCGGCGCACTTCGCAGTGATCAGGTTCGGGGCGTGCGCGGGTTGGGCCTCAAAGTGCTCGAAGCCGGCGGCGACCGGCTGATCGACGACGACGAAACGACTCAGGACTTCGTGTTCGTCACCGAGCCGCGGTTTCCGTTCAAGGACGCGTTGGAGTACTCACAGTCCGGTATGCGCTCAGCCAAATTGCTGTCGCGCCTGCCCGACCTCGGAATGAGGGCCTTGAGCCTGTTCCTGCGCGGAGCCAGCCGGGTGTTGCGGCTGTTCGGCGGCGATCTTCCGTTCAAGTACTCGCTGTTCGCGAAACCCAACACGCTCACCCTCGGCGAGACGTTCTACACCGCAGCACCATTGCAGTACGGCAAGTACGTGGCCAAACTCAGCGTCGCGCCACTGTCGGAATCGGTGACGGCCTTGACGGGCAAGAAGGTCGGCCGTGGCCGCGACGCGCATACCGAATCGGTGGTCGGGTTCTTCAAGAACAACACCGCGGAGTACCTGGTGTCGGCACAGCTGTGCACCGACACGAAGACAATGCCGATCGAGGACGCCACGGCAGATTGGTCGACCGAAGAATCGCCTTACCGGCCGGTGGCGAAGATCACCTATGGGCGCCAGAACGCGCACAGCACAAGGCGCCGGGACTGGGGCGACGACGAGCTGTCCTTCAATTCGTGGCGCGCGACCACCGACCACAGGCCGTTGGGGTCGATCAATCGCCTGAAGAAACGGGTTTACGACGCCTCGAGCGACTTTCGGCACGCGAAGAACAACAAGCCGCAGATCGAACCACGTGTTCCCGCAGACATCCCGGATTGAGGCGCCCGCCTTAAACGCTGGGCTAAGTCGAGGTGATTAGCCGGAAATGACACAATTGTCGAATTACACTCCCGCCATGGCCCATGGTTGGCAGATCGTCGATCGCCCATCGGAATTCGGTGCGGTGCGATCGGCGCTGACGAGCGGCGAGGGTTGTGGAGTCGTACTGGTCGGCGCAGCCGGCGTCGGGAAAACCACCCTCGCCCGCGCCGTCACGGGGTCGCTGCGCTCACAGGTTCACTGGGTGGCGTCGACCGAGTCATCGCGCGGCATCCCGCTCGGGGTATTCGCGCACTTGGTCGGCTCGTCGACATCGCGGGATCCTACGGCGCTGCTTGCATCGGCACGGGAATCCCTTATCGCACAGGAGAACACCGTTGTAGGCGTCGACGACGCACACCTGCTGGATCAATTGTCCGCGACCCTGCTACACCAGATCGCCGTCGACCAGGCGGGCCGCATCCTTGCGACCGTGCGCACCGGTGAACCGGTTCCCGATGCGGTGACATCGCTGTGGAAGGACGGGTATCTGCAACGGTTCGAGCTCAAACCGTTCAACAAGCAGCAGAGCATTGCGCTGGTCGAGTCGGTCATCGGCGGAACGCTCGAAGGTCTGTCCGCCGACCTGATGTGGGAGTCCTCGGGCGGCAATCCGTTGTTCCTGCGCCACCTGATGGAAGGGTCGATCGACGCCGGCACCCTGACCAGAGTCGACGACGTGTGGCAGCTGCGCGGGCCCACCGCCGTTCCGTCAGGGTTGGCGGCACTGTTGGAAACTCGCCTAGATCAAGCCGGTGACGACGTCGTCAACGCACTGAAACTGTTGGCGCTGTGCGAACCACTAGACCTTGACGCGCTGACCGAGCTGGCCGGCGACGACGCCGTCGACAAGGCCGAGACCCGGGGCTTGATCCGGATCGCTACGGACGGCCCCATGCTCAACGCCCGCTTCAGTCACCCACTGGTGGGCGATGTCGTGCGCAGCCGTGTTGGGAAGGCGGCTGCGCGGCGGCTGCGGGGCCGGATCGTGCAAGTGCTGCGCGACCGTGAACTGGCTTCGGCGACCAGCCGTCTGCGGATGGCGCAGCTGTCCATCGACAGCGACCAAGTCGTCGGAACCGACCTTCTCATCAACGCCGCCAAGGACGCCATCTTCTTGTCGAACCTTCCGCTGGGCGAACGGATCGCGCGTGCGGCGTTCGAACGCGAAGGCGGTTTGCAGGCAGGCGAACTGCTATCGCGCGCCCTCTTGTGGCAAGGCCACCCCATGCAGGCCGACGAAATCCTCACCCGCTTCGACCCCAACGGCCTGGACGAGTTGCAGCTGCTGTTGTGGGGCCTTCCGCGCGTGTCGATCCTGTTCTGGTCGATGGGTGACGTCATACGGGCCAGCGAGGTCACGACGTTGCTGCGCGCCGGCGTCGAACACCCCAGCCTCAAGCTCGTCGTCGACGCGGTCGCGTCGGCAATGGCGGTGCACGAGAACAAAATCGCGGAAGGCATCTCGGCAGCCGAAGCAGTACTGGCTGATTCGCGCGCGCCGAATCAGGCGATCGAGTTCGCGGCTTTCAGTGCGGGGCTGGCCATGCCGACCGCCGGCCGGGGCGACGACTTCGAACCGATCGCGGCCCGTTGCCGTGCCGAGCAAAAGGCCACCGACGGCATGATCCGGGTGATGGTGCGGTACTGCGACGTGCTCGCGCTGACCCACACCGGCAAGCTGGATCTGGCAGACAAGCGGGCCGCCGACTACGCCAACTTCTCCTCGGCCGGCCAGTTTCTCGCGTGGGCGATCGCCAAGATCACCACGGGGCTCGTCGCCACCTACCGCGGGAACTTCCCCGAGGCCATCTCGTCGATAGAGCAAGCGCTGGCTGCGCTGTCCGCCGAGTACCCGCTGCCCTGGCGGCTGCCGGGGCGGCTGCTGCTCGCGAGGGCGTATGCCGCGCTGGGCCGCAAGGACGACGCCGAACGGGTGCTGGCCGACGCCGCGGCCGAACACACGGGACCGTCCGTCGCCTTGCATGAGCCGCAGCGCACAATATCCAGGGCGTGGCTGGCGGCCGCAAAGGGTATGGAACGCCGCGCCATCGAGTTGGCATTGCTCGCGGCCGACGACGCACACCGGGCGGGACAGTACGCCGTCGAAGCCGAAGCCTTGCACCACGCCGCGAGGTTCGGCGACCGCACCGTCGCGGATCGGCTTGCGTCACTTACGAACAAGGTCCAGGGCGACGTCGTCGCGCTGCAAGCCCACCACGCGGCCGCTGTCGCTGCGGCCGACCCTGAGGCGCTCGATACAGCCAGCGCGGAACTCGAGGCGGCCGGATTCCTGCTGTCCGCCGCGGATTCCGCGGCGCTGGCGGCGACACTGCACGACAGCGCAGGCGATCGCCGCAAGAGCATGGAGTCGTCCGCAAGGGCGTTGCGCCTTTCCGATCAGTGCGGCGGCGCGGCGACACCGGCCATCAAGGCGGCCGCGCGGCCTCTGCCGGTGACGGCCCGCGAACGGGAGATCGCCGAGCTCATTGCCGCCGGGCTGACCAACAAGGAGATCGCCGAGCAGCTCACGCTTTCGATTCGTACCGTCGAAGGCCACGTCTATCGCGCGTGCTTCAAGCTGGATGTCGCCGACCGCGACGAGCTGGCGAAGTTGATCCGTCAGGAGCCGCCGAAAAACGGCCAACACTGACATGGCCCACAATAGAGGCAATGGACCAAGTCGAGAAGCAGCAGTCGTTTTATGACGCGGTAGGTGGCCACGAAACGTTTCACGCCATCGTGTCCCGGTTTTACCAGCTGGTGCGCGAGGACGAGATCCTGCGCCCGCTCTATCCCGAGGACGAGCTCGACGCAGCAGAAGTCCGGCTGCGGATGTTCCTCGAGCAGTATTGGGGTGGTCCGCGGACGTACTCCGGTCAACGCGGGCATCCCCGGCTGCGGATGCGTCACGCCCCGTTTCGGATCGGCTACATCGAGCGTGACGCCTGGCTGCGCTGCATGCACACCGCGGTCGCGGAGATCGACTCGCAGACCATGGACGACGAGCACCGCAAGGAGCTGATCGCCTACCTGGAGATGGCCGCCCAATCGATGGTGAACTCTCCGTTCTGATGGCCGGGTCAAATGTGACGCCGTGGTGGTCGCGCGCGGTCTTCTACCAGGTCTATCCGCGGTCGTTTTCCGACAGCGACGGCGACGGCGTCGGCGATCTGGACGGTGTGACCGCGCGGCTGGCCTACCTCAAGGCGTTGGGGGTCGACGCGATCTGGCTCAACCCCGTCATGGTGTCCCCGATGGCCGACCACGGCTACGACGTTGCGGATCCGCGCGATATCGACCCGCTCTTCGGCGGCATGGACGCGCTGGACCGGCTGATCGAGGCCGCGCACCAGTTGGGCATCAAGATCACGATGGACTTGGTGCCCAACCACACCAGCTCGGCGCACCCGTGGTTTCAGGCGGCGCTGGCGGCGAGTCCCGGCAGCGATCAGCGCGAGCGCTACATCTTCCGCGACGGCACGGGTCCTGGCAGCATCCACCCGCCGAACAACTGGGTGTCGATCTTCGGTGGCCCGGCATGGACGCGGATCGTCGAGGCGGACGGCAATCCCGGGCAGTGGTACCTGCATCTGTTCGACGCCGAACAGCCCGACCTCAACTGGGACAACCGCGAGGTCTACGACGACCTCGAGAAGACGCTGCGCTTCTGGCTGGACCGCGGCGTCGACGGGTTCCGCATCGACGTCGCGCACGGCATGGCCAAACCACCCGGGCTGCCCGACATGGAAGTCATCAAGGCCGAGGTCCTTCTCGCCGACATGGATAACGATCCGCGGTTCAACCATGACGGCGTGCACGACATCCACCGCCACATCCGCACGGTGCTCAACGACTACCCGCACGCGGTCGCCATCGGCGAAGTGTGGGTATACGACAACGAACAGTTCTCCCGCTATCTGCGCCCCGACGAGCTTCACCTCGGCTTCAATTTCCGGTTGTTGCGAGCGGCGTTCGACGTCGACGACATCCGCGGCGCGATCGAGAACTCGCTGGCCGCCGCCGCGATCGAGGGCGCGACGCCGACGTGGACGCTGGCCAACCACGATGTCGACCGCGAGGCCACCCGATACGGCGGTGGGCGGGTCGGCCTGGCGAGGGCGTGGGCGATGGCGCTGGTGATGCTCGCACTGCCTGGCGCGGTCTTCATCTACAACGGCGAGGAACTCGGACTGGAGAACGTGGAGCTGCCCGATGAGGCGTTGCGCGACCCGGTGTGGGAAAGATCCGGGCACACCAGACGCGGGCGCGACGGCAGCCGGGTTCCGATGCCATGGGAGGGTGACGCTCCCCCGTTCGGGTTCTCCGCGAATTCCGACACGTGGCTGCCGATTCCGCCGGAGTGGGCGAGGTTGACGGTGGAATGCCAGCGGGATGACTCCGACTCGACGCTGACGTTCTTCCGACGCGCGATCGAATTGCGCCGGGCGCGAACAGAATTCGATGGCGTCGCGATCGAGTGGCTGGACTCGCCCTCGGGCACGCTGGTGTTCCGGGTAGCCGGTGGACTGGTGTGCGCTTTGAATGCAGGCAGTCGCGCGATGGCACTCCCCGAAGGCGAACTGCTATTGGCCAGTGCGGGATTGGTGGACGGCCGGCTGCCGCCGGATGCGGCCGCGTGGCTTGTCTGCTCGCGGAGAGAAAGTTAGCGCAGCACCACGGCGGGGTCGCCTCGGCGGCGGTATACCGAGCCGAATCGCGCGTCGATGCGCAACCAGGCCGGAAGCGCGCGCACCCGGACGATTT